>JASHSG010000073.1 GCA_030040935.1 Acidobacteriaceae bacterium
GAGGCCCGCGTTGCGCATCAGCGCGCCCGGCAGCAAACCGCTCTCTGTCAATATCTGGAACCCGTTGCAGATTCCCAGCACCAGCCCGCCGCCCGCCGCGAATCGCTTGACCGCCTGCATCACCGGCGAAAACCGTGCAATCGCGCCCGTCCTCAGGTAGTCGCCGTAGGCAAACCCGCCCGGAACCACCACCGCATCTACGCCCTTCAGATCCTCAGAGTCATGCCACAGAAACTCCACCGGTTGCTGCGCCACCTCGGCAATCACGTTGTACGCGTCATGATCGCAATTCGACCCAGGAAAAACCACCACGCCAAATTTCATACGTTCAGACTAACAGCCGGCTCCCGATGATCGCGGTCAGGTGAGATTCGCTCATTCTCCCCTGAAGCGAGTCGCAACCCGCCACTGTGATGTTAGAAACCGGCATCCACACCCGGCAATAAGGGGATCTGCCGGCTGAAATCCTCTTATGCGGCGTCCAATTTGTTCTGAAAGAAGGTGGTTTTAGTCTGAAGCTTCGATGAGAGCGTCGCGTTCATCCGGCCGCTCGCCGACGCTCAGCTCCCGCACCGCCCATCCGGCAATCAGCAAGCTCGGCGCTGCCGCAGGCTCCATCTCTCCCAGTGCGCCAAGCGTGGTACGGACTACCTGCTGGTCCGGCTGCGCCGCGCGCGAGACCACGGCGCAGGGAAGATCGGCGGGCAATCCATCGGCCAGCCATTCGGCGGCCAGCAGTGTCAGGTCCCGCCCCGGCATGTAGACCACGCGTGTGCCGGCCTCAACTGCAGGCAGTGCTTCGCGGTTGTGCGACTGCGCATGGTGGCCGGTCGAAAGGATCACGTGAGAGGCCCAATCGCGATCGGTAAGCGATCGGCCAATCGCTGCCGCGGCCGCAAACGCTGCCGAGACCCCTGGCACAATCTCAAACGGTACGCCGGCCTCAGCCAGCGCCGCCAGCTCCTCGCTGGCTCGGCCAAACAACAACGGATCGCCGCTCTTCAGCCGCACTACGCTCCGGCCCGCCCCCGCATGCTCTGCCATTAACGAATTAATCTCTTCCTGCGTAATCGTCTTCATGCCGCAGCGCTTGCCAACGTTGATCCGATCGGCGCCGCGCTTTGCCAGATCGAGAATCGGTTGCGGCACCAGTTCGTCGTGCAGTATCACGTCCGCACTTTCAATCAGCCGCACCGCCCTTATCGTCAGCAGCTCGGGATCGCCTGGGCCTGCTCCCACCAGATAGACGCTGCCCGCTTTCGCTCGCGCCGCTTCCCTGCCTGTCCCCGCCAAATACTTCGTCGTGCAAAGCGCCGATTCGCAAACCTGCCTGCGCGCCAGCTCATGCAGCAACAGTCTCCGCTTTTCGCCGCGCGGCTGCATTGCCAGCACCTCGCGCCGGAGCTCGCCCAATCCAGCCAGCCATGGCCCTAAATCATGCGGCAGTTGCTCGTCGATCTCGCGCCGCAGCCGCTGCGCCGCCGCCGGACTCTCACCCGCGGTTGAAATCGCGATCTGCAAGTCGCCGCGGCTCACCACTGATCCGAAAAAGAAATCGCAGTTGGGAATATCGTCGACGCTGTTGGCTGGTATTCCGCGCTCCACCGCCGCGCGATAAACTGCGGCGTTTACCTCCGGCACGTTGGTCGCTGCAATCACAATGAAGCTGCCGTCGAGATCCGCAGCCTCAAACTCCCGCTGTACCCACTCGAGCTTGCCTTCAGCCGCGAGCGCGCGAACCTCTTCCCTTGCCTCGGGCGCAACCACGCGCAACTTCAGCCCCGTCTTCAACAGCGACCCGATTTTTTCCAGAGCCACAGTTCCTGCTCCCACCAGCAGGCCCTGCCGCCCTTCAAGCTTTAGGAATATTGGCAACAAGCTCATCTTCTGGTTCCCGGTTCCTGCGCGAAGTCTGTGCTCACAGTTCTCTCGTTCCCTTGTTTCCTCATGCCCTGTTCTTCTCACTCCACACCGTGCGGCACGCAAGCCGTCGGGCGATCGCGTTCCACCGGCTCCAAAGCTTCCCCCGCCAGGTGCGCGCGCAGCTCGTCATTCGTATGGCGCGCAAACCATGCGCGCAGGTTCTCCTCGCTCGTGCGTCCCGCCAGATACTGCCGCAGGAGCCGCTCGATCGCCTCCGGAACCAGTGGCGCAGGGCAGCGGTAGCCCACCGGCCGCGCAACCCCTGCATGTTGGCCCACGGCGCCGCCCAGGCAGAAGTAAAAAGCGTCCGTCAGCTTGCCTTCGTGCTTGATCTTCTTGCCCTCCAGTCCGATATCCGCAATCCAATGCTGGCCGCAGCCGTTCGGGCAACCGGTCACATGCAGCTTCAATTGCTGATCGAACTGCGGCAGCCGCTCTTCCATCTCGTCCACCAGCCACCGCGTGAAGCCCTTGGTCTCCGTGATCGCCAGCTTGCAGAACTCCGTCCCGGTGCACGCAATTGCACCCCTCCAGAACATCGAGCCTTCCACCTGCAAGCCAATCTGACCCAGTTCTCGCGCCAGTTCGGCCGTTTTCGCTTTGGGCACATCGACGATCACAAGGTTTTGCGAAACCGTCAGGCGCACCGATCCGCTGCCGAACCGCTCGGCTAGCTCCGCCACTGCGATCAGCTGATCTCCGGTAAGGCGGCCGCGCAACACCGACGCGCCAACGTAGGCCAGCCCTGGCTGTTTCTGAGGATGAATGCCCACGTGATCGCGAAGAATATCGTCCGGAACCTGTTCCGGCACCGCCGGATCGAGCATGAATCCGATTTTTCGCCTCAGTTCGTCGAGAAAACTCTCCGCGGTCCAGCCTTCGCGCATGAACAGGTACTTCATTCGCGCCCTGTCGCGGCTTTCACGCAGTCCCTGCTGCTCGCGGAAGATCTCCGTGACGCCGCGCGCGACGCGGATGGCCTGGTCCGGACGGACAAATGCATCGAGCTTCACGGCAAGGTGCGGTTCGTTCGAAAGTCCGCCGCCCACGCGCAACGAGTAGCCCACCTCATCGCCGCGCTTCACGCCCGTTAACGCAATGTCGTTGATCTCGGGATAACTGCACCACGAGGGACAGCCGGTTGCGCAAATCTTGAACTTGCGCGGCAGATTGTAGAACTCCGGATTCGCCGTCAGCACATGAGCGATCCCGCGCGCGATCGGCGAAGCATCGATCAGCTCATCGGCGGCCACTCCTGCCAGCGGGCAGCCCGTCACATTGCGAACCACGTCGCCGCATGCGCCCTTGGGGGAAAGCCAGATTTCATCGAGCTTGTCCACAACCTCGGGCAGCGTTTCGATCGTGAGCCAATGCAGCTGGATGTTCTGCCGCACCGTAATGTCCGCCAGATTGCGCGCATATTTCCGCGTCAGCTCGCCGATGGAGCGCAGCTGGCTGGCCGAGACGATCCCGTTCGGGATTCCAATGCGCATCATGAACCATTCGGTCATCAGCCCTTCGCCGCCCACTCCGCCCGTTGCGCCTACACCGTCGCCTTGCGTATAGACGCCCCACCATTTGAAGTACGTGGACGCCCATGGCGGCGGGACGCTCGAACGCCCTGCGCGAGCAAACGCACGAATTTCGTCAAATGCCATCCACGGATTCTTCTCGCGCTTCAGGCGCTCGACCCGCTGGGCTTTGGTTTCTTTCGGCGCTGGTGCTTCGCTCATCTTCTCTCTCTCTCGCGTTCTGCCTCAATGAAATGCCCGCGAGAGCATTGGCTCAACCGCGGGCATCCTGAAAACTCTGGACTTTCGCTTGAAAGGTTAAGACCCAGGTCACCGGTGCCGCGAGAGCAGCATACAGCACCGACAACAAGTCGCCTTCCTCATAGCCGGATCATAGACCAATTTGGTCCGATTTGCAATCCTCTGGCAGCGGGCTGGCTTGAACGCCATGGGGGTTATCCCGCACACCAGGCGCGAGAATCAGCCCCGGGTTCGGCCCTTCTGTGAACCGGTCCCGAAACTGGCTCACCGCCAACCCTTCGCGTCATGAAAGATGGGAGTCGCGGCCTTTATGCAGCCGCAGCATCCGAACTCAGTTCGGCAAGGATTTCGAATTTGGCGACTTCGGCGGCCATTGCGCAATCCGCCGACAATTCCATTGAAATCGGTTGCCGGGGATCGATCGCGATCGCATAAAGCACCACTTCGCGCGTTCCGCCCTGCATATAAAACGCGTCGAGAAGGTCCTTCACACCGATATCGTGCGCCGTTAGCGTCGGTGGATAGTCTTTTGAAAAGCGCGGCGTCGTCCGCGTCACCGTCCCAGGAGGGTTTCCGTCCGCTGCGGCATCAACGAGGATGATCCGGTCGGCGCTCTGCAGCGGTTCCAGCAAAATAAATCCGCCTGTCCCGCCGTCCAGGCACTCGACCCCCGCCGGCAGGACACGCTTCTCCAGCGCGCGCGCCACGTGGACCCCGACGCCCTCGTCGCCCATGATGACGTTGCCCAGCCCCAGCACCAGCGTCTTTTTCTGCGTACCCACCGAAACTCCTGTTCCCTCGTCCCTATTTCCCGACCCCTGCCTTCTCAGTCCCGTGTTCCTTCGGTCCCTCGATCCCTGCGTCCGGCACTCTGTCAAACTTCCAGCCGCCGATAATCGAGCTTACCGTCCCGCGACCCTCAATGTAATCGTGGTAGAACGACAGATAAATGTGAACAATAACGAAAGTGACAAAGAACCAGAGGAACAGATGGTGCCAGAAGCGCACGCCCATATCGCCGCCCAGCAGCGGCACCACCCAGTTGAACATCCTCGGCACCCACGAAGAACTCATCGACGAGTAAAGCGCGAACCCTGTGATGGTCTGGATGCAAAACGCGATGAACGTCAGGAAGTAAATGAAAGCTGCCAGCGAGTTGTGACCGGTCGATATCTCTCCGTGCATCTTTACCTGCAGCACGTCCGTCTTCACCACGTCCACGATCTCCTGCTGCTGCTTTTTCGTTACCGGGAAGAAATTCGTCCATTTAGCATATTTGTTTCCCACAAATCCCCAGTAAATCCGCGCCAGAAAATTGAAGACATACACCCACGCCGACGCAAAGTGGATGAACCGCACCCAGCCGAACCAATACTGCTGATAGGCCTCCGACGCATAGGCAATGCGCACCGGGTGGCCGATCATGTAACCCGTCACGCACAAGAGCGTCAGCGCGATGGCATTGATCCAGTGATAAGCGCGCACCGGCAGTTCCCACACGTACACCCGCCGGTATTCCACCGGCGCTCCGCCGTTCAGCTTGAAGATGTCCTTTACGCCCGTGCTTTGTGTGCTCATGCGCCTACTCGAATGAAACCTGGTTGAGGTGCCTTCCCTCCGGATCGTACAAATGCACGGCGCAGGCCAGGCACGGGTCAAAGGAATGGATGGTGCGAATAATCTCCACCGGCTGCTCCAGATTCGCGACCGGCGTTCCGATCAGCGATGCCTCGAACGACGACCGCTGCTGCTTCCCGTCGCGTGGCGAGCCGTTCCACGTCGTCGGCACCACCAGTTGGTAGTTCTCAATCGCGCCGTTGTGAATCTTGATCCAGTGCGCCAGCGATCCACGCGGAGCTTCCTCCAGTCCCACGCCTTCGCAATCCGCCGGCCACGTCTTCGGATCCCACTTCTCGCCGTTGAATGTCGACACCTCGTTGATCTTCACGCGATCCATCAGCTGCCCAAAAAACTCCTTCAGCCAGATCATTGTCAGCGCCGCATCGATGCCGCGCGCCGCCGTCCTTCCCAGCGTCGAGAACAGCGCAGCCACCGGCACGTTTAGCTTGCCCAGCACCATGCCCACTGTCTCCTTCACATCCGCGTGACCCGACGCATACGACACCAGCAGCCTCGCCAGCGGTCCCACTTCCATGGCATTTTCCTTCCAGCGCGGCGTCTTCAGGAACGAATACTTGTCAAAGCCCTCCAGGCTCTCGAACGGCGGCTTTGGCCCGCTGTAAGCGATGTTCGTCTCGCCCGCCCACGGATGCAGCCCCACGCTGTCGCCGCCATCGTACTTGTACCAGGAGTGCGCAATGTATTCCTTGATCTCCTGCGAGTCGCGCGGGTTCACCGGATATACCGTGCTCAGGTCGCGATTGAGAACCGCGCCACGCGAATACTTGAACGACTCCGGATGCCCGTACCCGTTGGTCGGGAATTCGCCATAGCAGAGATAGTTGTGCAACCCGCCGCCGTAGCTGGCCCAGTCTTTGTAGAACGAGGCTACGGCCAGAAGATCCGGAATATAGACCTCATTGATGAACTGGTCCGCATCGCCGATCAGGCGCGAAACCAGATTCAGCCGCTCCGAATTGATCGCCGCAACCTCGTTCACGTTGATCGAGCACGGCACGCCGCCCACAAGGTAATTCGGGTGCGGGTTTTTGCCGCCAAACACGGCGTGTATCTTGACGATTTCTTTCTGCCACTCCAGCGCGTCCAGATAGTGGGCGACGCCGATCAGGTTCACCTCCGGCGGCAGCTTGTAGGCCGGATGCCCCCAATATCCATTGGCGAAGATCCCCAGCCCGCTCGCCGCAAACGCCTTGATCTTCGCCTGCACCGCCGTGAAATAAGCCGTCGTGTTCTTGTCCCATCTCGAAAACGACTGCGCCAGCTCTGCGGCCTTCTTCGGGTCGGCCTTGAGCGCGTTCACAATGTCCACCCAATCCAGCGCGTGCAAATGATAAAAGTGGATTACGTGATCCTGTACGTACTGCGTGGTCAGCATGATGTTCCGGATCAGCTCCGCCGTCGGCGGCACGCTGATGCCCAGCGCATCTTCCACCGAGCGCACGCTGGCCAGCGCATGCACCGTCGTGCACACGCCGCAGACACGCTCGGTGATAGCCCAGGCGTCGCGCGGATCGCGGCCCATCAGGATCTTTTCCAGGCCCCGAACCATGGTTCCGGCGCTGTATGCGTCGGTGATGACGCCATTCTCCACCACCGCTTCAATGCGCAGGTGGCCTTCTATTCGTGTTACTGGATCGACCACGACACGTGTTGCCATAGCCTTCACGACTCCTTCTGATCTTCAGCGTGGACTTCGGCAATCACGCTGCGCTTGCGTATGTTGGTCGCCACCGCGTGGGCCGCCACGCCGGCCAGCGTAGCCACTCCAACCGCCGTGCCAATGGTGTCGGCAGTGCTTTCGATGCCGAATCCGGGAAACGATGCCAGATGCTGATAGAACGGCCCGTTGTCCCAGAAGCCTGCCTCGCTGCAACCGATGCACCCGTGCCCCGACTGAATGGGATAGCTCGTGCCCTCATTCCACCGCACCACCGAGCAGGCGTTGTAAGTGACTGGCCCCCGGCAGCCCATCTTATATAGGCAATATCCCTTGCGCGCGTTCTCGTCGTCCCACGATTCCACAAACAATCCGGCGTCGTAGTTCGGCCGCCGATAGCACGTGTCGTGCACGCGCCGTCCATAAAACTCTTTCGGGCGCCCCTGATTATCGAGTGTCGGAATCTGCCCCAGCACCAGCAGGTGCGTTACCACGCCCATCATCACGTCGGCGATGGGCGGGCAACCTGGCACATTGATCACCGGCTTGTTCACCAGCTTCGCGATCGGCGTCGCTCCCGTCGGATTCGGCTTCGCCGCCTGCACGCACCCGTTCGATGCGCAGCTTCCCCACGCCACAATCGCTGCCGCATCCGCCGCGACCGTTTGCAGAATCTGTTCCGCCGTCTTCCCGCCCACCATGCAGTAAACGCCCTCGTCCTTGGTCGGCACGGCGCCTTCCACCAGCACAATGTATTTGCCTTTATTGTTCGCAATCGTGTCGCTCAGGCTTTTTTCGGCCTGGAAGCCACTCGCAGCCATCAGCGTTTCGGTGTAGTTCAGCGAGAGCACGTCGAGCAGCGCGTCGGCCACAATAGGGTGCGACGAACGGATAAACGATTCGCTGCAGCAGGTGCACTCCTGAAAGTGCATCCACACCACGGCCGGCTTTTCCTTCTTTTCGAACGCCGAAACAACCTGCGCGACACCGGTTTTCGCAAAACCCGCCGCTGCCGCTGCCGCCGTGCAGAATTGAAGAAACTCCCTGCGGTTATAGCCCTTCCGCTG
>JASHSG010000074.1 GCA_030040935.1 Acidobacteriaceae bacterium
TACGACGATCTGCAGGTCCATCAGTGCGACTACCAGAGCTCCTGCGCAACGGTCGTCATGCTCGACTGCTCCCACTCGATGATCCTCTACGGCGAAGACCGCTTCACTCCCGCCAAGCGCGTGGCCATGGCATTATCGCACCTGATCCGCACGCAGTACCCCGGCGACTCGCTTTCGCTGGTGCTGTTTCACGACTCGGCGGAGGAGATGCCCGTCTCGCATCTGGCGCGCGTGAAGGTGGGGCCCTGGCACACCAACACGCGCGAAGGCCTGCGTCTCGCTCAGCGCGTCCTGTCGCGCCAACGCAAGGACATGAAACAGATTGTGATGATCACCGACGGAAAGCCCTCGGCGCTCACGCTGCCCGACGGCCGCATCTACAAAAATGCTTACGGACTCGATCCCCTAGTGGTCAGCGAAACCCTGGAAGAGGTCGCGCGCTGCAAGCGCTCGAACGTCATGATCAACACGTTCATGCTGGCGCAGGACTACGGCCTGGTCCAATTCGTGCACAAGGTCTCAGAGATGTGCCGCGGCAAAGCCTACTTCACCACGCCCGCCACTCTCGGCCAGTACGTGATGATGGACTACATGCAGCGCAAATCAAAGATGATCCACTGAAAGCTCTGGCTGCCCCCGCTTCCCGAATGCGCTCCAAACTCAGTGAAATGGACGCATTGAAAATCACACGCGGAGTTTTGTGATCACACTGTGCTCGCTGCATGCAATAGGTGCGTTCACTGTGAGCTAACCTCCGTATAAACACCCTTACATTCAGAGAATATTGAACGTGCAGGGACAGGCTCACTGTCACATTTGCCAGCGCGAAAGATCGTTTTCTGGACGCAGGACGCGCTCGAGTCTCAGATCTCTTTCGTTTCCTTATGCTCCTCTAGCTCTAAGCAATCGAGCACGAATTTTAACGTGCGGCGTTCTTTGAGCGCGATATCCCATCGATGAGCAATCAACGACTGCTCTTTACGATTCATTGCTTCTTCTTCGAATTCCTTGGCATAGCCGTCGCACGCGATTTTGAGCTCGGCTAACTGCCCTTGCAACGCTTTAATCGCCAGCTTGCGTTCCGCTGGTTTCAAGGCTAGACTCCCCCCTCCTGCTTGCTTCAGAAATGTGGTTTATGAACCCGTCGATTGTGGCAGAGGATCATTTTCACCGACAGGTGGTTTTACAGTGATTTGACAGTAAAGACTCAGAAGTTATTTGTTTGCTTATCGGTAAAGGCGACGTTCGGACCAGTTGTTCTTCGGTCTCCTGTCATCGAGTTTGCTGCCAGACGCCCGGTGCTTGAATCTGGATAGCTCGCGTTCTAAGATTCAGGACGCCGCCCTATGAACTCTGACTCGATTCCGTCGAACACGAAATCGCTGGAAGATGGCTTCGCAAACGACCCCAGGTGGCTTCTCATCCAGAGGATAGCGGCCAGTCGCGGCTTCCTTAATTCTCCCCGCTTATCCACGTTCCTGCTCCACGTTAGCCGCCAGACTCTGCTGGGCAACGACTCGAGCCTCAATGAAAGATCAATCGGAGAAACGGTCTTTGAGCGCACGTCGGGTTACGACCCGCAGATCGACAACATCGTCCGTTCCCACGCAAGCCGGCTTAGGTTCCGGCTGAAGGAGTATTTTGCGGTCGATGGTGCCCTGGAACAGTGGCGCGTAAGCATTCCGCGGGGGAGCTATGTCCCTTCGTTCGAGAAGGTCGATCCCGAGCTCCTGGCCAAGTCACCTTTGCCTTCCGATCTCGATGCCGCCCTGGTCGAATCCGATTCCTCCGCAGCACCAAAATCCTCACGGCATCGGCTTTCCAGAATTTGGGAGTTGTTGTTTGTCTTTGCGGCCGGAGCGATAGTTGCCGTTGCAATCCTCTCTTTTCCCAAAATCCATTCCTTCCTGCATCAGACCCCATCCCATAAGCTCTGGTCGCAACTGTTTCGCAGCGATCGAGACACGATCATCGTTCCGGCCGACAGCAGCCTGGTGATCGCCCGGCTGATGGTTGGCCATTCCATCGGTCTCCCTGAATACGCAGGCGGTGCGTATAAAGATTCGCCGGACTGTAATAGGCCTTGCGATCTCGGAATGGTCCATACGGTTGAGGAACTCCGTTACACCTCTCTGAGCGACCTTGAGTTTGCAGTCGCCATCGGTCGCGTTCCGGAAGCAATTGCCAATCGCACTGTCATTCGCTTCGCGCGCGACCTCGAGATCAAGGACCTTAAGGATTCGAACCTCATCCTGGCAGGATCGCAGGAGGCGGATCCCTGGCTAAGCGTCATCGCCGGTCAGATGAACTTTGTGCTTCACGACCATGACGACCTTGGCAGCGCTCTGAGGGTGGAAAACAAGAAGCCAAAGCCGGGCGAAAAGAGCGAGTACCTATACGATCCTCATGACCCGCAGCATCGCGGTCTGGCTACGATCGCATTCCTCCCTAACCTGTCTGGAACCGGGAACATGCTTATCGTTCAGGGATTCACGTTGGCAGGCACCCAGGCCGCAGCGGAATTTGTCACCAACAGAAAGAGCTTTGATAGCTATTTCAAATCCTATGCCGGAACTGCTTCCGCCTTGCCTCATTTCGAGATTTTGCTGGCAACCATGGACGTCAATGGAATGGCTTCTCGCCCAACCGTGTTGGCATACCATACCTCTCCGTAATCAAAATGCGCCAGGAAGAGCTTGCCTGACGGGACGGCTCGGCATCGAGAAACGCGGAAACCGTTTGCAGCGCTGCTCGCATTGCGCCAAATCACCGAGTATTAAGTCGAAGCACCTGCATTTCTCCTTACACCGGCAACCGGCTATCTTTTCCCGCCCGTCTCCAGAAACACAAAAATGTTCCCGTCCGGATCCTTGGTGAATACCAAACCGCCGTCGCGCTGCGCGCTGATGCCTGCATACTCCATG
>JASHSG010000075.1 GCA_030040935.1 Acidobacteriaceae bacterium
CCCATGCGCTTGGTCCGAGGCAGATCCAAGAGAGTTCATTGTCGGTGGTAATCGCGCCGACGGCCTGCGAGCTGATTCCGGTCCACGGCGTGTAGGTCGTATTCGCCGACGTGCCAGCGGTCGTAGCGCCGATGAGGTAGGTGTCTTGGCCGTTGCAGAGCTGCCCGTCTGTTCCGATGAACGGATTGAGCGGGAAACAGATCGCGGACTTCGTGTTGGCGGGGCGATTTCCCGTCGAAGGATTCTGATACTCAGAAAATGCTGTGCTGGGTGCCCACGCCTGGTTGACTGCACCTGACACGCCAGCTTTCCCGATGTTCTGCCATTTCGTATCGTTGGCGTCCGCAATGAAAGGGCCGCCGTTGCCTAGGGCTACGATGGAATTGAAGTTTGGCCTAGTTGATCCCGAGGTGCGCGACGCGCTCTGGGACATGATAAACAGACAACCCGTTCCAGGATCGTAGATGCAAGCCCCAGGCTGATAGAGAGTATTCGCCGCCCACAGCGTGATTTGCCCTTGCGATGTCCAAGTGATTGTGCCATCGGTCGTCGTCGTGCCGTACCCTGTCGATAAATCTGGCAAACCGTTCCCGCTTTCACCGATCTGCGTCGAGTTCGTGCCCAGGGCGTTGACGGAGTAAAGCTGCTGCACGTTGGAATTGGGATCGACGATGAATCCCATCGTCGAGAAAACGGTCGAAGCCGCCCAGTCGACCGCAGATCCGCCGGCTGGTTGCGTCGTAACGCTCGGGGCCGCGACGGGGGCCGCGATGCCCCAATTCCAGGAGATTCCATTCGGATTTCCGAAAGTGTATTTGAACGTGTCGACGCCATCGCCGTAATAAACCACGTTTCCCGAGGCCACAAAGTATCCTTGGCCCGCACCTGCGGATTTCTCGAAGATGGTCGTCTTCGTTCCGTTCTGATTGTCCACGTAGACGGCGCTCGGTGTATCGATGAGCACCTGAATCGAGCCATTTTCGAGTTCGAAGCTGAAGGCGCATGTCGGCGGCTCGGGATATGTGACCGTGCTGAAGTTCGAAGTCCCAAATCGGCGGATCATCGTCAGCTCGTTCGAGAGTTCGACATTGAGCCCGTTGTAGAGAGTGTCGGGGCGGCCGCCATAGAAACGGGCGGTGACGACGTTCGACGGATCGTGGAAGACGTGCCGCTGCGAATACATCCCCGTGATCGAGGAAGCGACGAACACCGGCGCATACTTCGGCTGTTTGTTTGGCGGCGCTTGGGCGAGAAACTCCATCAGACAGACCTCGCCGTTTGAGCTTGCTGGGTGCGAAGCTGCGCGGCGAGAGTCTGCAGATCTCCGAGCATGGCCTGATGGTAAAGCATGAGCTTCGTCATTTCCGACAGGCCCTCAGATTTTGCGAGCAGCGCAGCCATCCCCCTCTGGCGATACATCCCGGCGCGCGCATCGTCGTTCACCTGCAGCGCTTCGGCCAGGAACAGATTGTTGAAGATGTCCATGTAGTAATCGGGAATGTTGCATTGCGTGAACCAGTCCTGCGATGTCGAAGTAAAAAGCTGCGGAACTTTCTGGTAGGTCAGCGTGCCATCGTATACAGCGTCCATCGAAACGAACCTGATCGCGATGCTCGTGCCCGGAGCGACGAGTTTCACGCACACGGAGTCAGGCCGTTTTTGCTGCTGTGTATTTGGATTGAGCACGAGGCTATTGAGGACGCGCTCGACGTTCCAAGGATTCCCATTCGCGTCGACGAGCGTCACTCTTTCCAAAAAGCCGAAGTCCTCAATGCTTAGCGTGTAATCGGACGTTCCAGCGGTAGTGACGAGGCTCGTATTCTCTTCACGATTCGTCGGCCAGCAGAAGGGCGGGTTCTGCATGAAGGCGACGACCATATTCGCGATCGTCATTGCGGGCTCGCTGCCCGTCTGCGGCGTGAGCGGAACGTAGGTCCCCATCTGGGCTTGGGACCACAAGATTGACTGCTCGAGGGTGTAGGCCATCGATTAACTCACGGGGTAGCCGAAAGGCCAGAAGGGTCCAAGATTCGAACTCATGCCCGAGCCGCCAGCGCCAATGACCGTTCGCTTCGGCTGAATGTTGTTCAGCTCCGGTTCGCGGTCGACGCCTTTCCTCATCGCCAGAAGCGAGGCGATCCACTTTGCATTCGCTTGTTCGTAGCCCGCACGAATCTTCGGATTCGAGCTATAAAGCATGCACTCTGCCGCACAGCCGTCGAGGAAGCGCTGGTAGAAATCGTCTGTGAGCGGAAATAGAGTCTGACTTTTTAGCGAGGTCGAAGTCGCGCCGCTGAATTTCGTCGGCTTCATCTGGCCGACCAGATTCATTTGCCAAACCGTACCTGTCTGCGATGGGACTGGTGTGATGCGAATCCCGTATCCGTAAGGATCGACCACGGTCCAGACGCAGGTTCCGTCGTCAACCGTCGTTCCAGGATTGGAATTGGCCGCCGCAGAAGGCGCGCTATTTCCGGTAGTCCCGAAGGTCGTCAAGACAAGCAAATTCCCGTTCTCATCTTCGATCTGAAGAATCGGGTTGTTCGGCATCGCTTGGCCCGCTGGACCGCGCGGATTGGTGATGAGCTGACCCGCTTGAGGATTGTTGCCCCACGTCGCGTTGTTGTCTTGCGCTGCCCCCCACGTCCCGAAGTAGAGCAAGTTGTTCGGCAGGAAAATCGCGTAGCACACCGGCTTGATGTAAATCGAGTTCGAAATGTAGGAGCCAGTCATGCGGCTCTGATTGCGACCGACGGATACGGGCGACCAAGGTTTCGGCATTGACGGGTTGTTGATGTCGACGGCCATTCCCTCCTGTAGCCACGCGAGATTCGTGACAGACGGGCCGCCATCTTCGGCTTCTGCGCCGGGCTCGCCTATGAGCGCGTAATCCTGCTGCCAACTGTTCCAGTAAAAAAGCGGCAGGTTGAATTGGTTCCACTTCCACGGGAAAAGCCCCTCGCCGCCGCAGAGCTGTTCCATCGTCCTGTTGGCGATATTGACGATTGGACGGACGGAGAAACCCGCGTCATCCCATCCTGGATTCATATCCCCGCGCGCGACGAGGTCGTCGTAAGCGTTTTGCAAATTGTACTGACTCTGGCTCGAAGACACCTAAGCCTCCAAATCAGGCGACGCCCGCAGCTCTCTCGTCGAAGTCGATGTCGGCCTCATCGTCCTCGGGTTCGACTCGAACGATACGGAACGCCCGGCTGGTAAGGTCCGTGGCATTCTCGAATGTATAGAAAAACTTGTTGATGTCCCGCCAGCTTTTCGCCGTGGGATTCGGAAGTTTTCTCATTCTCCCTTGGCCGTCGACGCGCAGGATAAACTCGGCCTTGTCGCCAGGGCGCCACTCGAAGCGGCACTTCCCACAATAGATTCTGACGCTGCCGTCTGACAGATAATCCTTATGCAGCCCGCAACGCTTTCTCTCAGGCACGACGCCCATGCGGTGATTGCCGAGCAGGTGGTCGCATATTCGCTGCAGCTTGGCGAACTTGATCTCTTTTTCCTTTTCGGTCTTGCGGTGCTGCTCCAAGGCGACTTCGCGCGAGCGGGCCCTGCGCTGATTTTCCTCGATCTTGTCGTTGCGCTCCTGAAGCGAAATTTCGGCCAGCACTTCCATCGCATTGCGGCGAGTCTTACGCGGCTTTCGTGGCATTCGGTCTGTCCTTTCCATTGCGATATTCGTGAACCATTCGGCGGAAGATTCGGCCTCGAGGGCCTATCGGCCGTCCGAAAATGTCATAGGCTTTGCGCTCGCTGAGCACCCCGTTCTTAATCAGGGCCAGCACGGCTGAGCGCCAGCCGATGTCCCTGAATCCGTTCGGCAGATTCGTGGTCGGATCGATCCGAAGCAGACTCCACTCCCACATCCATGGAACCTGAATCGAGACGATCGACTTTGCCTCGACGCCATCGGGAGTAACGGCAGACAGGGACGCAGAGCCGTCGCGAAGCTGGGAGTCGTGGCTAAAACATTTCACGCCGTTGTCGCGCAACTTCTTCATGAACGTCGCCGCCTGCATCATGTTCACGCGCGACATTTTCTCGTCGGAGAGGAATTGCTGGTCCTGCGTTTGGTAACGTTCGCATTCCTCGAGAAGATTCTCGCGCGCCTGCTGATGCCACTCATCGGCAAGATGCCGATAGTCCTCGGGCCAGCGGATCCAATCCGGCGTGCCATGCTTCAACACTTC
>JASHSG010000076.1 GCA_030040935.1 Acidobacteriaceae bacterium
CGCTCGCTCAGTCTCATCGCAAAATGTTCAAGCCAATCCGTCTGTCCACCTGCGACCGATACACTCGCCAGCAATGCGGTCTCTTCCGCATTGCAAAACAGTGTCAGCTCCGTTGCCTGCACGCGCAGTTCCCGCAGAGCGTCTCCCGCCTCGAGCGCCGCCTCGATCAACGCCGGTGCCGCAATGGGACACTCTTCAATCCCAACCACCGCGTGAGACCGCCGCCCGCGGTACCCCGGCTTTCCCGCCGCATCGAACGCCAGCCGGATCCGATTCCGGTACGCCCACGCTTCGCCCGCCAGCACGGCGATCTCATCCGGCGCGCGAACCCCACCCCTTTCCAGCGTCTCGCGCAGAATCGCGCGCTTCATTTTGAGCTGCGCTTCGTATTCCGCGTGCTGGTACTGGCAGCCGCCGCATGTTCCGAAGTGTCTGCACCCGGGCCGAACCCTCTCCGCCGCGGCCTCGACAATCTCTTCCAATTCCGCCGTCGCGTAGCCGCGCTTCTCTTCGACGACGCGCACGCGCACCCGTTCGCCGGGCAACGCGAGCGGCACAAACATTGCCCTGCCCTCCACGCGCGCCAAAAAGTCCCCGCCATAAACCGGCTTTTCGATCTGTACGAGCTGCGGGGCCGCGGCGATCTCATCGGATTCCTTCCGCCGCCCCTGCCGGCGCCGCGAAAACGATCGCGCCCCCTTCCTCATTGCTGGCTCATGTAGAACAGGCTCAACCGCGGCAGGTTGTAGTTCACCAGCAGTTGCTTCCGCTCAAACTGCAGTTCCACCTGGCGCAGTTGCACAACTCCCATGCGGCTGCGATAAGGCGCAAGCTCCAGTGCTGCATGCTCCTTCAGGCCTGCCAGCAAAGCCTCCGGCGCCGCGGCCCTGATCGCCTCGTACAATTTTTCTTCAAGCACCGTAAGCGACCGCTCCAGCCCTTCGAGATTCACTCCTGCCGCCTTCCCGTCGCCGCCGCTCCGCACCTCATCGGCCAATTCTCTCAACCGCGCAGCCGTGGCCCGGCAAGCCTCGCCTGCCACCGTCGACCGATCGAGCGCCTCCGCTGCCGCCGTCAAATGCGCCGCCACGCGCGCATGCTCGAATCCCGAATCCTCCCCGCCTTGCGCCGCCCCGGCTGAACCCGTCGCCGCCTCGCTCATCTCCATGGCCGCCTGCATGACTGCCTGCGCGCACCACGCCAGCCCATTTACGCGCTGCATGCGACCGCGCCTCTGTCGGGACTCGTATTTATCGAACGCCGTGTCGATTCCGCGCAACACCGCCTCCAGCGGGATCCCTCCCTCCCGCCACATATCGATCAGCGCCCAATCCAGCGTCGAAAGCAGCAGGAGCGTCCCCCGCCTCTGCTGGAAACGCTCCTCGATCTCAGTAAAATAGTTGAAGTAGTTGCGCACCACTTCATCTTAAATTCGGCAAGCGGAGAAGAGAGATGTCAACCATCGGATTTGTCGGCCTCGGCATCATGGGCCGCCCCATGCTTAGGAACCTTCTCAAGGCCGGACACACCGTCGTGGCTTACGGCCGCACCCCTGCCCGGCTCGAATCCGCCGTCGCCGACGGCGCCCAGCCCGGCGCTTCGAATTCTGACGTAGGCGCCCGCGCTTCCATCGTGATCACCATGCTCCCCGACGGTCCCGAAGTCGAAGAGGTCGTCCTCGGCTCGGGCGGAATCCTCTCCGGCGCAAAGTCCGGCTCGCTCATTATCGACATGAGCTCCATCAGCCCGCTCGTCTCGCAGAAGATCGCCGCAGCCTGCGCGGCCAGAGGCGTCGACTTTCTCGACGCGCCTGTCTCTGGCGGCGAGCCCAAAGCCGTCGACGGCACTCTCGCCATCATGGTCGGCGGCAAGCCCGAAGTCTTCGCCAAAGCCGAGCCGATTCTCAAGTGCCTCGGCTCCAGCGTTACGCTCACCGGCCCCGTCGGCGCCGGCAATACTACCAAGCTCGCCAATCAGATCATGGTGGCCTGCAACATCGCCGCCATGGGCGAAGCGCTCACCCTCGCCACGCGTTGCGGCCTCAATCCTGAAGTGGTTATGAACGCCGTCAGGGCTGGACTCGCCGGCAGCGCCGTCCTCAATGCAAAAGGCCCTATGCTTATCGCGCGCAACTTCAAGCCCGGCTTCCGGATCAGCCTTCATCAGAAGGACCTGCGCAATGCTCTCCAAACCGCCGAAGCCAACCACGTTTTTCTGCCTCTCACCGCCGAGGTGCAGCAGATGATCTCCTCTCTCATCGCCCACGGCAAGGGCGACCTCGATCACTCTGCCATCGCCACTTTCATTGAGTCCGCTTCGCGCGTCGAAGTCAAGGATCCTGCGCCTTAGCGTGGCCGGTTTGCCGGCAGAATCACGAAGACTTCGGTCCTGCGCCACCCGCGAAGAGCCTGATTCCCAATTCCTATTTCTTGGTCCCTGCCTCTCCCCATCCGCCTCCGCCCGGCGTCTCAACCCTCAGCACATCGCCCTTCTTTAGGTCAAGCTTGCATTTTCCCTTGAGTTCAACCTCCTCGCCGCTGTCAGTCCTCGCCACAATCGCGCGTCCCGTCGTGCCATCCTCGCCGCCTTCCAACCCATACGGTCGAAACTTCCTGCGATCGGCCAGCAACGTCACCTCCGCATCGGCCAGCAACTCCACTTCGCGAATCAATCCATCTCCGCCGCGAAATTTCCCTTCGCCGCCCGAGCCTTCGCGATGCCCATAACGCCTCACGCGAAACGGGTATGCGTATTCGAGCGCCTCAACCGGCGTATTCAGCGAGTTGGTCATGTGCGTGTGCACGCCGCTGATCCCGTCCATCCCCGGCCGCGCTCCCATTCCGCCTGCCGCCGTTTCGTAGTATGCGAACGCCTCGCCTGTCCGCGGATCAATGCCGCCAATGGTCACGTTCGTCATCGTTCCCGCGCTCGCCGCCGGAACCCGCTCCGGCACAGCTTTTGCCAGCGCACGCATCAGAACATCGACAATCCTCTGAGACGTCTCCACATTTCCGCCGGCCACTGCTGCCGGTGGCCGCGCATTCACAATCGATCCCTCCGGAGCGTGCAGCGTCAGCGGCCGCAAAATCCCCTCCGTCGCCGGCGCATCCTCGGCCAACAAGCATCGAAGAACATAAAAGCAAGCCGAAAGAGTGATCGCGCGAACTGCATTCACCGCGCCCGATACCTGCGCCGACGAGCCCGCAAAATCCACGTCCATTGCTCCCAGCCCAGGATCGATCCTGATCCGTACTACAATCCTCCGTGGCTCATCTGCCACCCCGTCGTCATCCAGCCAATCCTCCGCGTCATAGTCCCCCGCCGGCATCTTCCGCAGTTCTGCCCGCAGCAGACGCTCGGAATAATTGAGCAGTTCATCCCCCCACGCCGCCAGCTTTTCCACGCCATACTTGGCCGCGAGTTCGAGCACCCGTTGCTCGCCCACGCGGCAGGCGCCCATCTGCGCATCCAGATCGCCCGCGCGCTCTTCCGGCGTGCGCACGCCGCTCAGGATCCAATCCATCACCTTACGGTCGACAATCCCACCGCGCGCAATGAGCGTCGGCGCTATGCGAATTCCCTCGTCTTCGATTCTCGTCGCCGGCCCCATCGACCCCGCGAACTTTCCGCCCACGTCTGCGTGATGAGCCCGATTCGCGACGTAAAACACCGGCACGCTCCCGCCCTCCGCAAAAACCGGCAGCACCATCGTGATGTCCGGCAGGTGCGTTCCGCCAGCGTACGGATCGTTCAGGATCGCAATGTCTCCGGGCGCCAACTCGATTGCCGCAATCGCCGCCTCGACGCTCATCGGCATCGACCCCAAGTGCACCGGCATGTGGTCGCCCATCGCAATTGCGCGCCCGCGGCCGTCAAACACCGCGCATGAGTAATCGCGCCGTTCCTTGATGTTCGGCGAAAGCGCCGTCCGCCTCAGCGCCGCGCCCATCTCCTCGGCGATGGAATGCGCCGCCGACTGAAAGATCGCGAGCTCTACTGGGTCCGCCGTCTGCGTCCTCATGCGCGCGCCCCTTCGTCCGCAGGATCCCTGTTCACATCGATCACCAGGTTGCCCAGCCCGTCCGTGCGCGCTACGCATCCCGGCAGTACGAGCGTCGCCGCCGTATACTCGGTGATCATTCCCGGCCCCGCGATCGCGTCCCCCGCTTCAAGCATTTCGCGCTTATAAAATCGCGTCCAACGCCATCGGCCTTCGAGCCAAACTTCGCGCCCCGCGAAAAGCGCGGCTCCTCCGTCGCCAGTCACCACTGCTCGCCGCTCTGGCTCATACGGCTCGCTCGCCGCAATCATACGCACGCGCACGTTCACAATCTCCACCGGCCGTGCCGCATCAGAAAATCCATACCGTTGGCGGTGCAGCCGATGAAAAGTCTCGATCGACCGCTCCGGCGCTTCCGTATCGTACCGAACATTGAGCTCGTATCCTTGCCCTCGGTAACGCAAATCCACACTGCGCTCGACCTCGCCGATCAAACCTTCCGCCGCCAGCTCCGCCGCGCCCTGTTCTTCCAGCTCGACCAAAATCTTCCCAGTGCTTTTCGCTTGGTCGCCCGGCAGCATCACGGTCCGCGAAAAATCGCGCACCGTGTCCGCCAGCAGAATTCCCACTGCCGAAAGCGCTCCCGGCTGCGCCGGAACCAGCACGTGCGGAATGCGCAGCGCCTGCGCGAGCGAACACGCGTGCAGCGGCCCTCCACCGCCAAACGCCACCAGCGTAAAGTCGCGCGGATCGTGCCCTCGCTCCACGCTGATCACGCGAATCGCTTTTTCCATCTGCGACTCCACCACGCGCACAATTCCCGCCGCAAAATCCTCTACCGTCGCGAGCCTGCCTTTCTGCTCCTTCATCAATCGCTGTGTGCGCTCCTCATCCAGCGCAACGGCCCCTCCCAGAAAACTCTCCGCGTCCAGTCTTCCCAACACGAAGTTTGCGTCCGTCACCGTCGCTCGCTCGCCGCGCCCAAAGCAAATCGGCCCTGGATCGGCTCCCGCCGATTCCGGGCCCACGCGAAGCATGCCCCCGGCGTCGAATCTCGCGATCGACCCGCCGCCCGCTCCCGCCGTGTGAATGTCCAGCATCGGCACGCCGATCGGCACTCCCGCGACGACCGACTCGCGTGTGCTCTCGGCGCCCGCTGCCGCGTCGGCCACAAAAACATCGGTTGACGTTCCGCCCATATCGAAGCCGATTATCTTGTTGAATCCAGCCCACTGCGCCATGCGGCAGGCGCCCACCACTCCGCCCGCCGGCCCGCTCAGCACCGTTCGCACCGGCTCGTCCGCCGCCACCCGCGCCGCGACAACGCCGCCCGACGACTGCATCACGTCCACGCGCCCGCCTCGGTGTCTCTTGACGATGCTCTCCTCCAAAGCCAATAAATAACGGCTCATGCGCGGCGCGAGATATCCATTCACTACCGTCGTCGACGCCCGCTCGTACTCGCGAAACTCCGGCAGAATCCGGTGCGATGCCGACACTGGAATCTCCAGCTCACGCAATGCCTCTTCAACGCGGCGCTCTGTCTTTGGGTTCGCAAACGAAAACAGAAGGCTGATCGCCGCTGCCTCAGCTCCGCTGGCTTTCACGTCCGCAACCAGTGCCGCCAGTTCGTCGTCCGTGGGCTCGCGCAAAATCTCGCCTTCGGCGCTTACACGCTCCGCAATTCCAAAACGGAGAGCTTTCGGGACAAGGCACTCCGGCGCCGGTGCAAACCAGTCATATAGCCGCTCGCGCGCCTGGCGTCCGATTGCAATCGTGTCTTCAAATCCGGCAGTCGTTACAAATGCCACGCGCGCCCCGGTCCGTTCAAGCATCGTATTGGTGCCCACGGTCGTTCCATGGCGCACTTCGACATTGTCTGCACCGCCGAGTTGCAGCACGCCTTCGAGCACTGCCCGCGAAGGATCGCCGGGCGCCGAAAAAATCTTCGTTACCCGCAGTTTCCCGTCCTCGAGGCAAACGCAGTCCGTAAACGTGCCGCCAGTGTCAACCGCAATGCGCAACTCCGCCCATACCTCCCGTGGGATTGAGAAATGCTTTCCGTTGTGGCTTGAGTTTAAACGCCTGCTGCCGCGCAGACGGCTGAATGCCGGAAGCTGAAGGCTGGAAACTAGCCTAAGAATTCCGTAACAGCGGCTACCACCGTCTCCTGTTCGTCCTCGCGCAATTCCGGAAAAATCGGGAGCGCCAGCACCTCGCGCGCCGCGCGCTCCGCCTCCGGGAAATCTCCCTCGGCGTAACCCAGACCTTTTAGCGCCTCCTGCCGATGCAGCGGAACCGGATAGTAGATCTCCGACCCAATCCCGCGCGCCGTCAAAAACTCCTTAAGCGCATCGCGCCGCTGAACCCGAATCACGTACTGGTGCCACACGTGCTTTGCGCCCTCCGCCTCTCGCGGCGTCACCACCCCGCGCCCCGCATGCGTCCCGCTCTCTTTCAGCCCTGCCTTCGCAAAAAGCGCATCGTACCGTGCCGCGATCTCGCGCCGCTTCTCGTTCCATGCTCCGATATACTTCAACTTCACCGTCAGCACCGCTCCCTGGAATCCATCCATGCGTGCATTCCATCCGAGCTCATCGTGGTGGTAGCGGCGCCGCATTCCCTGGTTGCGCAGCGCCTTCACCCGCTCTGCAACGTCGTCGCGGTTGGTCGTCACCATTCCCGCATCGCCGGCCGCGCTCAGGTTCTTTGTAGGGTAGAAGCTGAACGCCGCCGCTTCTCCCAGCGCGCCGGCCTTTACGCCCTTCCACTCCGCACCCCACGCCTGCGCCGCGTCTTCGACGATGGTTAAGTCTCGATCTTGCCCAAAGCCAAAAGAAAACTGTCCGAATAGGTGCACCGGCAGAATTGCCTTCACACTCGCGCCGCGTTTTCCCCCCAATACCGCTTCGACCGCCGCATGCGACAAGTTATATGTCGCCGGATCGATGTCTGCCAGCACCGGGATCGCGCCCGCGCGCAGAATCGCGCTCACTGAAGCAAAAAAGCTGAACGGTGTCGTCACCACTGCATCGCCTGCTCCAATGCCCGTCGCCGCCAACGCCAGCCACAGCGCGTCCGTGCCCGATGAGCATCCGAGCGCGTGCTTCACTCCCAGCTGTTCCGTCGCCGCCCGCTCGAACTCCTCCACGGCCTCGCCGAGAATAAACTCCTGCGTCCCCAGCACCTGCCCCAGCGCCTCGCGCAACTCCGCCTTTAGTGGCTCGTATTGGCGTTTCAGGTCCAGCATCGGAACCGTGGTTCGCCCTGTGCCGCCCCTTTTTCGCTCAACTCGCTCCGGAATCGCAGCCTTTTGCATGCCGCCTTCTTTCTGAAATGAATGCTATCAGCCGCCGAATCGGCCAGGTCCCAACGCGGAAAAACGCGCTTCTACCTGCCGCGGGCCGTCCCGCATACCTTTCCCGTTCTTTCGCCTATTTCGCCGCAATCGTACGTTTTTCCTCAGAAGCCAACCCAAGAAATGGCCTTTCTAGCCCTTTCCGGGCGTGTCCTGACTCCTCGGCGGAGTTGAAATAGCCCGAGAATCTCTATAAAGTTGACCCATTGCGGGGTTTACCGCCGCCCGGAGTTCGGACGCCGTCCCTGCGTACCTGAATCATGAAGTAAGAGCAGCACTACACAACTTCACAAAGAAAGTAGGAGATCGGCACATGGAGAACAAGCCGGCACAAAATATTCAGGACACCTTTCTGAACACCGTTCGGAAAGACAAATCCCCCATCACGATTTATCTGGTTAGCGGTGTCAAGCTGACAGGAAAGATCCGCTCGTTCGATAAATATTCCGTGCTCCTGGAAAACAACAGCCAGGAACAGTTGATTTTCAAACACGCCATCTCAACCGTGGTAAGCAACCGGAGCGTCATGCATAGCGAGCATCGTCCGGCTGCTGTGTCAGGGGGCATCGGTCCGTCAGCGGTTCCGGCGCCCGTACAATCGATATCCCAGGCGACCGCTGAGCAACGTTAGCTTGGAGAGCGCCCTCGATTGGCACGTGAGGCGAATAGGTCGAGCATCGCTCGTAGTCGGTCGGGATCGTCATCGGCGGAAATTGGCAGCAGGGGTGTTCGGCCTGAGCGCGCTGTTCTGGTCGCCCTCGACTTCGAGTTGCGCCCGCGCGCCAGGAGCATGGGAACACCGGGTGAGCGCTTCGGCGCTGTCCCGTCGGCTGATTCTGCGCCGAAAACGGTGCTATCACTTCCGCCTGACCGCTCGGCGGCTCCCTCAATCTCGCCCCGCCCCCGCGCTCCCGGTTTTGATGCCCGCGAATCTCTCGCCGAGTTTCGCGAGCTGGTCCTGAGCGCTGGCGGACAGGTCGTCGCCGGGCTTGTTGCGCGCCGCGCCCGTCTCGACCCTGCCACTCTCATCGGTTCCGGCAAAATCGAAGAGATCGCTGCCATCGCTGCGTCAACCAACGCCGATCTCGTTCTCTTCGACCACGATCTTTCGCCCACGCAACTGCGCAATCTTGAAGCCGCGCTTCCGTGCCGCGTGCTCGACCGCACACAGCTCATCCTCGACATCTTTGCGCGCCACGCACGCACGCGCGAGGGGCAGCTGCAGGTTGAGCTGGCGCAGCTTGAGTACATGCTGCCTCGCCTCACCGGCCGCGGCAAAGCCATGTCGCAGCTGGGCGGCGGCATCGGCACCCGCGGTCCCGGCGAAACCCAGCTCGAAACCGATCGCCGCCGCATCCAGCGCCGCATCGATCTGCTCAAGCGCGACCTCGAGTCCGTTCGCCGCGTTCGCCGCCAGCAGCGCCAGCGCCGCGAAGCCGTTCCCGTACCCACGGTCGCCCTCGTCGGCTACACCAACGCCGGCAAAAGCACGCTCTTCAACGCCATCACCGGCGCGCAGGTGCTCGCATCGTCGCGCATGTTCGCCACGCTCGATCCAAAACTGCGCGCTGTCGAGCTGCCCAGCCGCCGCCGCATCCTTCTGTCCGATACCGTCGGCTTCATCCGCAATCTGCCCCACACCCTCGTCACCAGCTTCCGCGCCACCCTTGAAGAAGTTGAGCAGGCAGAAGTCCTCATCCATGTCCGCGACGCGTCTTCAACCTACGGCGATGAGCAGAAGGCTCAAGTCGAGAAAGTCCTCGACGAGCTCGAGAGTCTGAGGAAACCGCGCATCGAAGTGCTGAACAAGATCGATTTGCTGCCCGACGACGAGCGCGCGGCACTGTTGACGCGAACATCCCGCGCGGATGCTGCTCCAAAACCAGAAAATGCGGTAGCACTATCTGCGCTTACCGGCGAAGGCATTCCCGCTCTTCTCGCGGCCATCGACGCCGCGCTGCACTCCGACCCCGTCGTCGACGCCGAGCTTCGCGTCCCGCAGCACGAAGGCGCCGCGCTCGCTGCCATCGAAGCTGGGATGGTCATT
>JASHSG010000077.1 GCA_030040935.1 Acidobacteriaceae bacterium
ACCGAGATTGTCGGTGTTACGGCCACAGCATGCGCGGCGAGCGCGCTCAGCTTCAGGCAGCGCAAGCTGGTTGAATCCCCCGCTGCCTCATTGATCGCGGACGGTCTTGCCTGCCGCAGGCCGAATCCGGATGCCCTCGAAATTATCTGGGCCCATGTGGCGCGCATTGTGGAAGTCACTGACGACGAGATTGCAGAGGCGATGCGCATCTACTATCAGGATACGCACAACATAGCCGAAGGCGCCGGTGCCGCTTCTCTCGCCGCTGCGCTCCAGGAGAAACTGACGCTCGCCGGCAAGCGCGCCGGCATCGTTCTCACGGGCGGCAATGTCGACCGGGAAATCTTCGTCGCCACGCTCAACGGAGCTCTTCGACCGGTGATACCGGCATGACCAAGCGATCCGGAAACCTGACTCCCATTGCCTCTTCAGCCAGTAATCGCTGCTTCGGCTGTGGTCCGGCAAATCTGACCGGCCTGCGCCTCGAGTTCATGCTCGCCGACGACGGCTCTGTCGCCAGCTTTGCTCGGATTCCAGACACCTTCGAGGGACCGGCAGGCTACCTGCACGGGGGTATCATCGCCACGCTGCTCGATGAGGCGATGAGCAAGGCGGTGCGCGCTCGCGGCAACGCCTCGATGACGCGCACGATGGCGATCGATTACCTCAGGCCTGTCCCGAGTGGAACGCCCCTCCGCATTGAGGGCCGCGTGGTTCGCGGCGAGGCGCGCAAGCATTGGGCAGAAGCGCGCATTCTGAACGAGAATGGGATCGTGCTCGCCGAGGGCAAGGGGTTGTTCATTGAAGTTCGCCCTCCAGCAAGAAACTAGGGGCAGCTCGCCCGCCCTCGCGCCTTGCTGCTGATTGCCGCCAGGGACGAGATCATTCGCCGCAGGGATCAATTCGTTCAGCAGTTAGACCGGATCAGGAATTCTTGTCTGGAACCGGACAACCGGCAAAGTGCCGCTTTCCCAGCGAAAACGGCACTCTTGATAATCAACTTACCCCACGCCAATTCCCAAGCCGGCATAGCCGACTGCGCTCGCGAGTGGCCGGCCTTCAAACTCAATGCACCATGTTGATTGTGTCCTGCGTGACCGTGTCGAAGGTCGTCACCGACTTGGCATTGGCCTCGAACGCTCGCTGCGCGACGATCAGATCGGAAAACTCCGTCGAGATATTTACGTTCGACGCCTCCAATGCGTCGTCCTGCACCGTGGCAAGGCCGCCTGTGCCCGAGGTTCCCACCACAGCCGTGCCGCTGGCCAGGGTCGTGGCGTAGTCGCCGTTGCCCAGCAAGGAAAGTCCCTGGTTATTGGTCACGTTGGCGAGCGCGAGTTGACCCACATTTTGCGTCTGCCCGTTCGAGTAGCTGGCCGTTACTGTCCCATCGGAGCCGATGGTGAAGCTCTGATACTGGCCGCTGGCATAGCCGTTCTGCGTAGTGGCTGAGACTGCGGAAGTCGTATCCACCTGGCTGATGGTGGGTGTGCCGGCCGCGCCAAGCAGATTCCACTGAATGTTCAACCCCGCCGCTCCATCAACAAACACATTGGTCGCGGCTGGATTGAAATTGAGGCCGATCGACTGCACGTCGCCCGCCGCCGTTCCAACATTTGACGGAGCCGGCTGGCCCGTCGGCTGTACCTGGGTCAGATTGCCGTTTTGATCGAAGGTCATGGTTCCGGTGATCGCCGCAGGCGCCGCGTCCGGGGCAGCCGCGGAATAATCAGCGGCGGGCAAGGACACCGAATAATCCCAGGTGTTGGTGATCGCCGTCGGCGTGAAAGTGATGGTTGCCGTGTGCGGCTCGCCCAGAGAGTCGTAAACCGTCACCTCGGCGGGAAACGGCGTCCCCGCCGCCGTCGTCGAGTCCAGATTTGCGGTCATGTTCATCGTCGTCGTGGCCTGGGGCTCCTGCACCTGGCCCACCGGAACATTGACCGCCGTCAACGGCGCGTCGGTGTTGACAACGCCGTTGACCGCCGGATAGCCCATCACATTCAGACCGTTTGAGGTGACCAGATCCCCGTTCGAAGCCAGCGAGAAGTTGCCTGCACGGGAGTACTCGTAACCTCCGTCTCCGTTGCTGACCACAAAGAATCCACTCCCGTTCAACGCCACGTCCGTCGAGTTGCCGGTGGAGTTGATCGATCCCTGCGTGAATGCAATCTCATTCGAAGCCACCTTCACTCCCGCGCCCACCTGGATCGGGTCGCCGGAGCCGGTCGAGCCGATTTGCTGATAGAACAGATCGGAGAAGTTGGTCGACTCCGCTTTGAAGGCAGTCGTATTCATGTTGGCGAGATCGTTCGCAATGGTATTTAAGGCGGTAGAATCGGCCTCCAGGCCGGTAAGCGGAATTGAAAAACTTGCCATGGTCTTTCTCCTCTTTCCTTCAGTTTGGTGTGCCCTCAGTGTCCGGCTTCGCTTGCGCGGGATACCGCGCTCAGCAGATCAATCTGCGTTACTGCAGTGGAATTGCACTGTTTTTTACATGCCGTGCGGGCGTTCGCCCGTCCAATGCGTGACCCACGCGCCGGGCTGCCTGACTCACGCGCGGCACGCCCCCATTGCCCGGAGCCTGGCTGGAAGCTGTTGCCGATGATTGAGCCGCGCTGCCGGCCGAGACTGCCGATGGAGCAGCTGCCGCGCGCGCCGTCACCGCCATCGGATTGGTTGCCGTCGCGCCTTTGGCGGCTCCGGCAACCTGCGCCGAAGAACCCCCGGCTGAGCTCGAGGTGGTGCCGAGGGCGCCGCTCAGCGTTTGGTTGATATCGATAAGCTGCTCCAGGCTGTTCACCTGGACGAGCTGATCGATATATTCGTTGGGATCTGTGTCCGCGGTTGGATCCTGGTTCTGCATCTCCGTCACCAGCAGCGTGAGAAAATCGTTGGCCGAGATCGTTGCCGAGCCGCTACTGGTGCTGTCCGAGGCGTCCGCGCCGCTGGTTCCCGGCGTCCCCGTCGTGGAGCTGTCCGCTGGCGATGCGCCATTACCTGCAAGGGCCTGTCCCGCGGTCAATGCATGATTGAAAATTGTTGCTGCAGCCGTCCCCATTGTCCCTCCCCTTTTTGCGCATATCGTACGCGCCTCGTGCGATGCATGTTTCTTCGCAGCCTCGCTTAAGCCATCACGGAAATGTGCATACCGCGCCCGTCGCCTGAGTATGCGATCGCATCCAGCCCGCCGGTGCGCGCGGACGAACCTGCAGCCGAGGCTGACAGGCTTCGGCTGACGACGAATTGTGGCGCGATCGCTGAGTTCTCTTCCCCATGCTGGCCGGTGTCCCGCTCCATGTTCTGATCCGTACCTTGCCCCGGGCCCTGATTCGTCCCGGCTTCAATGCCGCTGTTTCCCGGCGCGGCTACCGAGAGAGTCGCCACCGTCGCATGCTGTTCAGAAAGGTATGCGCTCAATCCAGCAAGATGACTGCTCAGAGCCTGCGCTGCGTCCGTCGAGCCCGAGAGCAGCGCCGCATGCACGCTGCCGCCGCTTAAATCCGCGCGCACGCCCACCCAGCCCAGCGCCGGATCCTGAAAGCCGGCTTCAGCGTGGCGTCCGCCCGCATGAACCCAACTCGGCGTGCCCACGGTGGTTCCCTCGTCGAGCGCGGCAAACGTTTCCCTGGGCGCGTCCTCGTCAAATCCGGTCGAGCCTCCTCCGGCTGGCACTGGAGTGCTTGCCGCTCCGTGCGCGCCCGCCGGATCGCGCACCATCGCCGGCGCCTCCATTCCAGAAGCTTCGACGATGGCAGCGTGCGCCACGGATGCCTGAGAACGCCCTGCATTCACTTCTGCAGAATCGGCTCCGTGCGACGATTGCGCCAGTGACGATTCCGCGTTCCCGGTTACGGCCTCCGCGCCCGGCTTGCCTGCAGCTGTCGCTCGCGCCGCGGGCGCGATCGAGGTCCCGCCCGGCGCACTGTTCACGCGACGGCTTCCCGATTCTCCAGATGGCGCTTTGTGCTCCTCCACCCCGGAACCGGTATCCTGGCGGTTCGGCGAAGCTGCTTTGGGTGCGCCCGCCGCCGAGAACGCCGCCGGCGGGACAGAAACATGCGGCGGCGCAAACTCACTCAGCGGCATCTCCGGTTCGCCGCTCTCATTCGCGGAACTTAAACTCATCGTGTGATCGCCCCGGGAGGTTTGCGCCGCGTGGATCGGAACGGATCCCGTTGCCCGCGCGCTTTCGCTCGGAT
>JASHSG010000006.1 GCA_030040935.1 Acidobacteriaceae bacterium
TGCGAGCGCATCGGCATTGCGCAGGTCGATCGCAAGCGCGGCGAGCTGCAGATCCGCTTTATGGAGGATGCCGCCGTCGATCCGGCGCATCTTATGCAATTGGTCTCGCGCAACGCGAGGCGCGGCGCGCAGTTCACGCCGCAAGGCCTGCTGAAATTTCCCTTGCGCTCAACGCGGCCCGACGATGTTCTGCTCGAAATTCGCGAGTTGCTCTCGAACATCGCCCCCGCGCCGGTCAGCGCATAGAACCGGAAAGGCTCGCTGGATGACACAAATCCGTTTTCTCCTTTTAGGAGCTCTTATGTCCACTGCGGTGGCCGCGCATGCGGCGACGATTGACTGGAAACAGCAGTTCGCAAGACTATCCGATGAGTACTTCGACCAGGTCTACTTTCGCTACGCGCCGTCATCGGGAACGACGGTGGGCCTGCACCAGTACGACGCCCAGCTCGAAGACTTTTCCAGGCCAGCCATCGAAGCCGAGATCGTCGCCCTGAGAGATTACCTCGGAAAATTCGAAGAAATCGGGCATCAGCAGGAAGCCGCAACGCAAAAGCAGCAGTCGAGGACACCAGCCGGAAAACCCGGCTCGCGCGGGGTCGAGTTCAACGCGAGCCTGTCGCCGCAGGGCCAAATACGGATTCTTGGCATCGCACGCCAGGATCCGGCACTCACGCCGGCGCAGATCGAAGACCTGAAGCAAAAGGTGTACACGTTTCAATACCACCCGCACACAGAAAACGGGGTTCCGGTTGAAACTCCGACGACCGTAAGCGTCTATCTCGAACCCTACGACCCTGTCGCCGCCGATCTGGATATCGTCGAGTCGAACATTCGCTCGCAACTTCTCACACTCGAAACGATCCGCCCGTGGCAGAAGAACGCAGACAATTACTCGAGCACCTGCGCCAACGCGGCCTTCGTCCTGATGGAGCGCAAGTTCGCTCCTGCCAACGACCGTCTGCGCTCACTCATCGCGCGCGAAAAACAGATGCCCGCCCTGCTCGCCGCCGCGCATGCAAATCTCCTGAATCCTCCACGCATCTTCACTGAAATCGCCATCGAGCAATTGCCAGACATCATCAGCTTTTTCCAGAACGACGTCCCCGCGGCTTTCGGCGATGCCGACGACCCGGCCCTGAAAACGGAATTCGCGCAGACCAACACGGCCGTGGTCTCCGCCCTCGACGATTACCTGCACTGGCTGAAGGGCGACGTACTTGTCCGCTCCAACGGCGACTTCCGCATCGGCGCCGATGCGTTCCAGAAGAAACTCCAATACGATGAGATGGTCGACCTGCCGCTCGACAAGCTGCTCGAAATCGGCTGGGCAGACCTGCGCAAGAATCAGGAGCACTTCCGCCAGGTCGCCGCCGAGCTCGATCCCGGCAAGGATCCGCGCGCGGTACTCGAAGAACTGGGCGAGGACCACCCCGCTCCCGGCCAGCTTCTCGAAGCCTTCCGCGCCACGTTCACCAGCCTTGCCGGCTTCATCCGCTCCCATCACATCGTTACCATTCCATCCGACATCCGGCCCATCGTCGAGGAAACTCCGCCCTTCATGCGCGCCACCACCTTTGCCAGCATGGATACGCCCGGCCCCTTCGAAACCCACGCGACGGAAGCTTACTTCAATGTCACGCTCCCCGATCCGTCCATGACGCCGGCAGAAGTCGAAGGCTACATGCATTCCTTCAATATCGGCACCGTAATCTCGACCGCGGTGCACGAGGCCTACCCGGGACACTACGTTCAGTTCCTCTGGCTGCCGCAGGCCCCAGGCAAGGTGCGCAAGATTCTCGGAGCCAACACCGATGTTGAAGGCTGGGCCCACTACTGCGAACAGATGATGCTCGACGAAGGCTACGGGCAACCGGGCGAAGGCGCGAGAGACCCGCGCGAATCGAAGCTGCTGCGCCTCGGCCAGCTACAGGACGCCCTGCTTCGCGATGCCCGCTTCATCGTGTGCATCGAGATGCATACCGGCAAAATGTCGGTCGAACAGGCCGAGGAATTCTTTCAGCAGGAAGGCTATCAGTCAAAGGAGGTCGCGGTGGTCGAGACCAAGCGCGGCGCCGGCGACCCCACCTATCTCTATTACACGCTCGGCAAGCTTGAGATCATGAAACTCCGCGAAGACGTCAAGAAAAAAGAAGGCGCTCGGTTCAGCCTCGAGAAATTTCACGACGACTTCCTGCGCCAGGGATTCCCGCCGATCAAGATCGTTCGCGAAGCCATGCTCGGCGACAACTCACCCACGCTTTAATGCAGAGAATTTCGCACAATCGCCAATCCGGCTTGGTGGGCTGATGGGCTGAAGGCTGAGGGCTGACAGCTGGCCTTTCACGCCTTCCACTTGATGTTGCACCCGATTGACGGCTTTTGATCCGCTGCCACCGGCCTGCCAGCAAGCACGGCATCGATCGCCGCGCGCAGGTCCTTCCCTGTCACCGGGATTCCATTTCCGGGACGGCTCTCGTCGTACTGACCGTGGTAGACAAGCTTGAAATCGCTGTCGCAGAGATAAGGATCGGGCGTGCACGCCGCCTGATACGCCTTCGCGACGTACTGCGTCTCGTCATATAGATAAGGAAAGTCGAAGTCATTGTCGTGAGCCTGTTGTCTCAGGCCGTCGGGATTGTCGGCGGGATGCGTTGTAGCGTCGTTGGAGCTGATCGCGACAATTCCGAGCGGCTTGTCCTCGTAGTCGGCGGCCAGATCACCGAGCGATTTCTCGATGTGCTTCACATACGGGCAGTGTGCGCAGATGAAGATCACCAGCAACGCCTGCATGCCGCGAAAATCGTCGCGGCGAATCGTCCTGCCACTGATCACATCGGTAAGCGCGAAATCCGGCGCAGGTGTGCCAAGCTGAAGCATGGTCGACTCTGTCTTTGCCATTTGAACTCTCCTTGTTAAGGGATGCTGTTCCGTTGGGGAGCTTTCGACCGCTCTTCCAGGTTCGTTTCTAACTTCGCTGACCCCGTCGGATCGGCCGCCCTTTAGAACAGCCCCGCCTGCCGCCCCGGCACAGCAATGCCGAAATGTTCGTACGCGAGGCGAGTAGCCACGCGGCCCCGCGGCGTGCGGTCCAAAAATCCAATCTGAATCAAGAAAGGCTCGTACACTTCCTCGAGCGCGTCTTCTTCTTCCGCCAGCGTCGCCGCCAGCGTTCCCAGCCCCACCGGCCCGCCATCGTATTTCTGCATGATCGTCAGCAGGAGCCGCCGGTCGATCTCGTCGAAGCCGTGCGCATCCACTTCCAACATCGTCAGTGCAGCATTTGCCGTCGGCCGATCAATCGATCCCGACCCGCGGACCTGCGCATAATCGCGAACCCGCCGCAACAACCGATTGGCAATGCGGGGCGTCCCGCGCGAGCGCAACGCGATCTCCGCCGCCCCATCGGCGTCGATCGGAATCTGGAGGACCTCAGCCGATCGTTCCACAATCACGCGCAATTCTTCCTCGGCATAGAAGTCCAACCGCAGCAGAATCCCGAAACGCGACCTGAGGGGCGAGCTGAGCAGCCCGGGCCGCGTGGTTGCCCCGATAAACGTGAACGGGCGAATCTCCATTACATGCGTTCGCGCGGCCGGCCCCTGCCCAATGATGATGTCCAGCTTGTAATCCTCGAGCGCCGTGTAGAGCTTTTCTTCAAGCACCGGCTGGAGGCGATGTATTTCGTCGAGAAAAAGCACCTGGCGCTCACGCAAGTTGGTCAGGACGGCAGTGAGGTCTCCCTGGATCACGAGCGCCGGCCCTGAGGTTTGCTGAAAACTCACGTCGAGCTCGTTGGCGATGATTGAGGCCAGCGTCGTCTTGCCCAATCCCGGCGGCCCAAAGAGCAGCACATGATCCAGGGCCTCGCCCCGCGAGCGGGCCGCCTCAAGCGCGATCGCCAGCTGTTCCTTGGCTTTTGACTGGCCAATGAATTCCCTCAGCCAGCGGGGGCGCAATTTGAGCTCAAAACTCTGCTCTTCGTCGGCGCGCGCTGCGCTCACGAGCCGTTCCGGAGAGTTGTGGCGCGCAAGACTCATGTCGAAAAGAAGTGTAGCTGTTCCCGCGGGTGACAGCAAAACTCGCGGCCACGAGAAAGCGCACGAAGAGCACGGAACACGTTGCATGAACAGAATCCACACAGCGCTGCGCTGCCTGGCTTTTGACTGTCACAGACGTGACCAAAGTGCTGGTCTGTGCAGCGTTTAAAGTCAATGCCGCTGGGCTTATTGACTGTTTTGATGCCGAGCCAAAAGTAACACCTTCGTGTGACTGCGGTGTGCTCATTACATGCCCTATAGTCGAAGGCATACAGGCCAGCGAGAGTCTGCCATGACGGTTTTCGATCAACGTCAAAGCGGTCTGCAGGCTCCGGAGGTCAATCATGCATGATCGAGTTGTTTCGCCGCGGGTGCTTCTTTTCATCGCTATGGCGCTGCCCATAGCGGGCTGCACCAATCCATTAGTTGACAGCATCTCGGTGTCGCCGACAACGCAATCGGTTGGGGTTGGCCAAACTGCACAGTTCACCGCAACGGGAGTTTTTGGGCACGGAAACAACCATCCCTCGACGACACAGGATGTCACTGACTCGGCGACGTGGACATCGAGCGTGCCCAGCGTGGCCACGGTCAGCGCCACCGGAGTTGCGACAGGCGTATCCGCGGGAACAACTACGATCACGGCGAGCATGAATGGCTATACGGGCGTGATTTCAGCATCGGCAACGCTCACAGTGTCCGGGGGCGGAGGAGTTGCCCCAGGATCTGCTGTGGTCTCTCTGGCCGTGATTCCCGGTGCACAATCGGTGGCAGTGCCCACCCAAACTGCACAATTCCTCGCCATTGGGACAACTTCGACAGGCCAGACCGTGAACCTGACCAACGCGGTGGCCTGGAGCACCAGCAGCCAACAGATCGCCACGATCGGCGCAACCACAGGACTAGCGACTGCAATCGGCCAAGGAACAACGACTGTCACCGCGCTTTACAATAGCGGCGGCAGCACACTGAACGCCACGGCAACCTTCACGGTGCTGGGAGGAACGACGGAAGAATATACTGCCGTAACGATCATTCCGGGTTCCCAGGCTGTCTCAGCGTCGGGCCAGACCGGGCAATTCATAGCACTTGCCACCTCCGGGACCACCGGTCTCGAAGAGGATGTAACCAACTCGCCGCAGATTACATGGATTTCGAGTATCCCGTCGATTGCTACGGTCACTTCGGGTCTAGCTTCAGGCAACGGAGTGGCAACAGGAGTGAGCCTGGGCACCAGCACCATTACCGCTTTGCTGGCTAACCCCGATGGTTCTCTGGTATCGAACTTCTCAACCGTCTCGGTGACGTTAACGCCCGCGCCGGAACCGCTCCTTTCGCTCGAGATCGTTCCTACCGCGATCACCGTGAACAATATTCTCGATGCGGGACAGTTCCTGGCCGTCGGAACCTATTCCACTTCTCCCACCGTCCGGGATCTGACCAACTCGGTGCAGTGGTTGACCTCGGCGCCGAGCGTCTTCCCAGTGAACACAAATGGAACCGGAGTGCCGAGCGGCGGGGCCAACGCCGGTGTAGTGACCGCATACGGAAGCGGCAGCGCAACGATTATTGCGGAAGCGACTGATCCAACCACCGGGTCGATCCAGACTGCGACGGCAACCTTCAGCTGTCCGCTCGTCCTCCCCACTCCCACCACCGCGGGGTCTTGCTTCCCAGGCTCCGAGGCTTCTTCACTACTGTCGACGTTGACCGTCTATAACGAGGGCCTGAACACAACCGACTGGCTGGTGACGGCGCCTTCTGCCACCGGAACACCCAACGTGCTTCACTGCGGCCCCGGCTCGAATGGGGCGGGCCTTGGCGGATCAGTTTGCGTAGCGACCTATCCAGTTGGCACCACCGTCACTCTTACGGCGCCTGCCGGAGCAGGGGCATTCGGAGGATGGTCTTACAACTGCGTGCCAATTTCGGCCGTTACGGCAGCAGGCCCGAACACTTGCGAGGTCACCCTCACTTTCGACGACACCGTCGGAGCCATCTTCAACTAGCCTCCCCCTCGTACCCACGACGAAAGCCGCCCTTCGGGGCGGCTTTCATATTTGTGCTCAACTCCTGCTTTGCAGCCGCCGGCTCACTTTGGCTGCCATGCGCAATCCTGCCGCTGGAATCACCGTTTAGACTGGTAAGGTTTGTTGGAACGTAATGGCCCACCGTTTTGGCATGCTTCGCCGTTTTCGCTTCAATCTCCCGCAACGCATCGCGGCGGCACTTTTGGCAGCCTTTCTCCTTCAGGGCTTTTGGATCGTCAGCCGCCAGTCGCTGACCGACACCGATTACCAGTACGCGCGCTGCGGCCGCGAAACCTGGGAGAAACCTTCTCCCCTCGCCGGCTACTACACTTCCTGCGGCAATATTCACGATGGCATCCTTGCGTATCGCATCGCCGGCCTCCCGCTGACTCTCGATCTTCTTGCCCAACGCGGATTCGATTTTTTCCGCAAGCCGGAGAATCGCGTCGTACAGCAGCCGGCCACGGAGCTGAGCACCTGGGAACTCCGCCATCAGATCACCCACATCCTGCTTCTCCTTCGCCTGCCTTTTCTGTTTGCCGGGTGCGTCCTGGGCGGTTGCATCTGGTGGGTCACGCGGCGCCTTTACGGCAATATGGGCGGCTACACCTCGCTTGCTCTCTATTGCTTTGCACCGCCTGTACTCAAGGCCTGCGTCGCGCCCAATCCAGAAATCCTGGCCGCGCTGGGCCTGTTTGGCGGCGTGTATACCTGCATCGGAGTCGCTCACGCCATGCAGGGTCCGCGCCGCAAGTGGCGTCCTCGCCTCGTTCTCCTGACCGTGATTTTTGGGGTGGCAGCCGCCGCACACATCGCCGCACTTCCCGTCGCGGCGCTCCTCGGCCTAATGGCGATGATCTGGATTGCCGAAGGCCGCAGGAGCCAGACGCTAATCCTGGTGTTGATTGCCGTGATGGGCGCACTTGTGCTCGTTTTTGCCTGTTATGGCTTCTCGCCCGACGCGTTCAGTTATGTTTTCCGTTCGTCGGCCGGTTTTCTGTGGCTATCGGCCGATCCGGCGCGCCGTTTTTTCACAACGTTCTCGAACGGCGGCATTACCCTGGCAACCTTCGCCGCTCTGGTTCTGTATCTCGTCACACGCTGTTCCCGCTACTTTGGCAACACAGCTCCGCTGCTTTGCGCATTGGTTTGCATGATCCTGATCATGACAGGCGCTCCGGGAACGCCGTGGCTGTGGTCGCTGCCGTTTCTGCTCACATTTATCGGCGGCGTCTTTGCCGACGCGTACGAAGGCCCACGCGGAAAGCTGGCGCTGGCCGCGGGCGGCGCAGTTGTGCTGGCGCAGGCCTTGCTTTGCCTTCTGAGCCTGACGCAACTGTCTCAATAAGGCAGCCAAATTGCGGGGCCATTTTTCAGCCTCGAGGGCCCAGCCGCGAGTTCATGGCCGCCCGCCCGCCAAACGCGCTTCCGGTGGAAAAATCGACCTCAGGTAAAGCCCCTGCAGCGGCCCCCGGACGGCTGTTGAAATCGCCCTATAAATTCAAGCAAAATAAGCCTTTATTTCTCTCTCGCCGCCTTGCTAGTTCCTACTCCGAGCTACTAGAATAAGAGCAGAGACTCGCGGATCCGGCCTGCTTTTTCCTCGCCCTCCCGTCGCCTTCCGGCGGAGCTCGAAAATTCTATGGCAGACGACCAAAACCCCCAGCTCCCTCTCGATCCGCCCAACCCTCCCGGCGGCACCAATCTCGTTCCCATCAACATTGAGGAGGAGATGCGCCGCTCCTATCTCGACTACTCCATGTCGGTGATTATTGGGCGCGCGCTTCCGGACGCCCGCGACGGACTCAAGCCCGTCCATCGCCGCATTCTCACGGCCATGGACCGCGAAGGGCTGCAGCACAATAAGAAATATTCCAAGTGCGCGGGCGTGGTCGGCGAGTGCCTCAAGAAATATCATCCACATGGCGACTCGGCAGTTTACGACGCGCTGGTGCGCATGGCGCAGCCGTGGTCGCTGCGCTATCCACTGGTTGACGGACAGGGAAACTTCGGATCGGTCGACGGCGATCCGCCGGCAGCGTATCGCTACACCGAGTGCCGCATGGAGCGCATCGCCGAAGAGATGATGGCCGACATCGAGATGGAAACCGTGGACATGGTTCCGAACTTCGATGAGACCACGGACGAGCCATCGGTGCTGCCCACGCGGATCCCTACGCTGATCGTGAACGGATCAAATGGAATTGCGGTGGGCATGGCCACCAACATTCCTCCGCACAATCTCACTGAAATCGTCAACGCCGCCATCGATCTGGTCAAGAATCCCAAAGCCGGCCTGGCCGAAGTCTTCAAACACGTCAAAGGCCCCGACTTCCCCACCGGCGCGATTCTTTACGGCCGCTCCGGAATCGTCGACGCTTATCGCAGCGGCCGCGGCCGCTTCCTGATGCGTGCCCGCGTAGCCACGGAAAACGTCACCAAAGATCTCAAGGCGCTAGTCGTGACGGAGCTTCCCTACCAGGTGAACAAGGCAATGCTCTTCAAGCGCATCGCCGAGCTGGTCGAAAACAAGGTCATCTCCGACATCGACATCAGCCAGGAGCGCACCCGTGACGAGAGCGACCGCGACGGAATGAGGATGGTCATCGGCCTCAAGCGCGGCGCGCAGCCAGAGATCGTCCTCAATCAGCTCTACAAGCACACGCAACTCCAGGAGAGCTTTTCGATGATCTTTCTGGCCGTCGTGAACGGCCAGCCGCGCGAACTCGGCCTCGCCGACGCCATCCGCGTTTTCATCGATCACCGCATCGACGTCGTGCAGCGCCGCACCGTCTTCCTCCTGCGCAAAGCCCGCGAGCGCGAGCACATCCTGGAAGGCCTGAAAATCGCTCTCGACAACCTCGACACCGTCATCAAAATCATTCGCGCGTCGGCCTCCCGCGCCGAGGCCCGTGAAAACCTCTACGCCTGGGGCAAAGGCACCGAAATCATCATTCAGCTCGATCGCGAATTGCAGCGCCACGAAGAGCGCGGCCTCACCCTCCGCCAGATCGACGCCATCCTCGAGCTTCAGCTCTACCGGCTCACGCAGCTTTCCATCGACGAGCTCCTCAACGAGCTGAAAGAGCTCCGCATCAAGATCGCCGAATACGAAGAGATCCTCGCCAGCGAGAAAAAGCTCCGCTCCGTGATCGTCAAGGAGCTTGAAGATGTTCGCGACAAGTACGGGGACGAGCGCCGCACGGAAATCGTCGACGAAAGCGCCGAGATTCAGCTTGAAGACCTGATCGCCGACGAGCAGGTCGCCGTCACCGTCTCGCACCAGGGCTACCTGAAGCGCACGCCCATCTCCATTTATCGGCAACAAAGACGCGGCGGCTCCGGCCGCATGGGCATGAAGACCCGCGAAGAGGACTTCGTCTCTCAGCTCATCGTCAACTCGACACATGCGTATTTGCTTTGCTTCACCAACACCGGCCGCGTTTACTGGCTCAAGGTTTACGAAATTCCCGACGTCGGCGCCGCCGGCAAAGGCAAGTCGATGCAGAGCCTGCTTGACCTCCAGACCGGCGAAAAAGTCTGCGCCATCCTGCCCGTGCGTGACCTCGAAGAAGAAGGCAAATTCATCTTCTTCGCCACGCAAAAAGGCACCGTCAAGAAAACGCCGCTCAAGGATTTCTCGAACGTCATGGCTCGCGGCATCATCGCCATCGGCATCGATTCCGACGATGAGCTTGTCGCCGCACGCATCACCGACGGCTCGCAGATCATCTTCATCGCAACGCACCTCGGCCTCGGCATCCGCTTTG
>JASHSG010000078.1 GCA_030040935.1 Acidobacteriaceae bacterium
CGCTGAATTGCACAAAGCTCTTGATTTCCTCCGCGCTCAGCAGAACCTCGCCGTATTCCGGCGTATAACGCAGCGCGTTCGACAGCAGGTTGTCAAGAATCGACCGCAGTGCCCGGCGATCGGCCTCCACCACGGCCAGGTCGGCATAGGCGCTCACTTCCACCCGGATGTGCTTCGTCGCCGCTTCGTCGCAGTACCGGTCGCGCGCCTCATTCAGTGCCTGCAGCGGCCGAATCCGCTCCAGCTTCAATTCGCGTTTTCCGGTATCCAGTTCGGCTACTCCAATCAGATCGGCCATCAGATCGTCCAGGGTCTCCGCCTCTTTGCTCGCCTGTGCCACCAACTCGGTCTGCAGTGGGGTCATCTCGCCGCTGAATCCCTGGGCCAGAGCATAGAGCCCGCGCCTTAACTGCAGCAGCGGATCGCGCAGCTTGCGGCTGGCTACCGCGATGAATTGCGTCTTGAAGCGGTCGGTGTCCCGCAGGCTGGTCACGTCCTCCAGAGTCGTCACCGCTCCCAGCAACCTGCCGTCCGAGTCGCGCATCGGCGTCGTGCGCAGCCGGTAGCTGCGCGCCTGGTCGCCGATCCGCATCGGCAGCATCGACGCTTCGCCTTCCGAGGCCACAGCTTTCTGCATCGATACTGCGTCCTGGATCGCGCTCAGAATCTTCTCGCCTCCCGGCGTATTCGCCAGGGCCATGCGGTCTCCGGCCGCCTCGCCCAGCAGCTCCGAAGCCGACTGATTTAATTTCAGGACATGGCCCTTTCCGTCCGTCACGATAATGGGCTCGAAGATCGACTGCAGCACCGCGTCGGAGAGCTGGAACTCCATCTGGCGCCGTCCCGCCTCCGTATCGCGTAACTCGCGCAGCCGCACCGCAATCCGGCTCAATTCGCTTGCAAGCACGCCAAAGCTGTCGCGGCTGCTCCATTCAACCCGGTGCTCCAGGTTGCCCTGCGCGATGCGGCGCGCATCCCCGGCCATCCTGTCGATGGGCTTCAGCACAAAGTAGATCGTCGCCGCCGCAATCAGCGAAGTGGTTGCTGCGACCACATATCCCAGGTGCAATAGCCCGCTGGCCGCCAACGCTTTATGCGCAATCGCCACCAGCCCCACGGTCAGGCAGGCAAGAAGCACACAGCCGAGAATCAGTCGCTGGGTAAGATTAAGCATGTTCGGCGCTCGCAGCAGAGAATGATGACGTATCCATTCTCGCGGATGCAGCCGCAACCTGCAACGCCCGCATTTCGCACAGCCGGCCAGGATCTCAAGGAATCTCGCACACCGCCAGCCCACCGTTGTGCCACCGGCAGCCCAAACCGCCGGTCTGCGCCTCGTTCACCACCACCCACCCCACGCCAAAGTCCGCCTTCAGGCGCTCGAAGTCGCCGAGTTTGAACTTCCGCCACCCCTCTTCGCCCTCAATCTGGCGCTCCCATGCAGGCCCGAGCTCTGGCACCAGCGTCACGACCGACGGGTCCTTCACCGCATCCGCCAGTTGGCTGCGCTCGGCCAGCGCGCGAAAGTTGTGGTAGTCCTCGCCGGGCGCTTCCAGGTAGTGCGGATCGAGCGCGAAGTACGCGTTCTCCGGTGTATTCCTGCGCACCCATGCGAAGGCCTCCAACCATGGATTTGTTGAGCCGAGCCCCGGCAGCTCCAGATGCGGACTCGCTGCAAACTCCAGCCGCTGCCAGGTATACATGCTGCCATTGGTGACGATCAGGAATAACGCCCAGCGCCACGCGTGCCGTTTCAGGACGAACTTCCCCAGCAGGCATCCGGCTACCATCGCGAAAAGAAAATACAGCAGATGAAGGTATCGCATGGGCTGCAGCGGAGCCAGCCGCACCAGCGAGGCCGGCCACAAAACAACCATCGCCAGGGCTTGATGAACGATGCCGTAGACAAGTGCCGCCAGCGCGAAATCTGCCAATCTCGTTTCTCGACGGCCGCGCAGATATCGCCAAAGCAGCCAGAAAAACCCGAGCGGCGCCAGCGCGCCCAGCCACTCATACCAGGTCCACCTGTAGAGGTAATCGTACGTTCGCGTGTCCAGTGCCTTGCGCCAGCCCGCATCGCCCGGTTCAAAAATCCATCCCAGCGGAATCGCTGCCGCGGCCATCGAGCTTTGCCAGTTCCGCGCGCGCTCTCGCAGCGCCTGCGCCGACGTCAGCGTCAGAACGACGCAGAACGAGGCTCCCATTGCCGCCATCAGCGGATGCAGCAGGAATGCCACCAGCAACGGCGGAGCTGCCTGCCATCGTTTCTCGTCCACGATTCGCCACACAGCCAAAAGAATCATCGCTGTCGCCAGCGTGCGCGGGTGCAGGTGCTGATCCACCATATACAGCGCGGTTCCTGTTACCGGCAGGGTGAACATCGCGGCCACCAGCGCCACCCCGCCCCATCGAGCTGGCTCTTCCTGAAACAGCCGGTTCGCAATCTTTTTCACGGCCCAGAGAATGAGGAAAAGCGCCGCCCACTGCCATATCAACTCCGCCCACGCCAACGGCATCCCGGTCCAGTGGACAAAATCCGCCATCCATCGGTCAAAGACCGTAGCTTCCAGCTGCAGCCGGAAAAAGTTTGCGTTGTAAGGGAAAAGGGCCGGATTCAGATCGGCCTTCACCGCAGTCAGGTAGATTCCATCGTCCTCGAGCCCGGGATGGTAGCCCATCACCAGAAATCCGAGGGCCGTCAACAACAGAACGCCCCCAAGCTCGAAGGGGAAGCGTTTGCGCCTCAGTCGGGTATTTTGGAGCTCTTCAAGGACAGGTACAACGCAATACGCCACATCGGTTAGCATACCGTGCGAGCGCGGCTCCACACGCCGAACCCACCCCCACATGCCGGCCAGGTACAGAACATAGTCAACGGTACCGTTTGACCTCTCAAGGCGGGTGGCCCAGGCGGGTGGCCCAGCCCAAAACTTTTGGACGGTAAACGTAGCACCGGCTGGGGTGCCCCACCCTAACTCGGTTAGGGTGGGAAGCAATACCCTCACCCGTCACAGACCGCGCCGCTTCATTGCGCGAGACTGTCGTGGTGTCAAACACCCTGCATCGATATCAACGAACGGGTCATCTGCATTTCGTTACATTCA
>JASHSG010000079.1 GCA_030040935.1 Acidobacteriaceae bacterium
TCGCGCAGCACTCGTCCCATGCCCTTTCGTTCCGGCCCCGTTGCCTCGAGCGCCGAAAGAAAAATCACCGGCGCATAATCCAGATATTTGAGAGCCTTGCGCAGTTGTTGCTCGAAGATCCCCCGGTCCGCGGGCTTTTTCCCATCCATCCGCCCCGTTGTCACCGTGTCCCATTTGTTCACGATGATGATTACGCTCCGCCCGCTCTCGTGCGCATACCCTCCTATGGTCGCGTCGCTCGCCGTTACGCCCTCCCTGGCGTCGATCACAAGCAGCGCCACGTCCGCCGCCTCCAGGTGCCGCCGCGCCATCACCACGCTCAGCTTCTCGGCCATCAGCTTGGTCTTGCCCTTGCGCCGGATCCCCGCCGTATCCACGAACCTGAGCCTCTGTCCCTCGTAGTCGACCACCTCGTCGACCGCATCCCGCGTCGTTCCCGCCACCGGCGACACAATCGACCTCGTCGTTCCCGTCAGCGCATTCAAGAGCGTGCTTTTGCCCACATTCGGCCGCCCGATTATCGCCACCGCCGTCTCGCGCTGTTCAAACTCCCCGTGTGTCCTGATCCGCTTCTCGTCCTTCTCTCCGCTTTTGGCGTCGCGCTGCCTGGCGCCGCCTTGCTCGCTCCCTCGCCCGCTCTCCGGCTCCCTGCTCTCTGATCCCTGTTCTCTGATCTCCGTCTTTTCCGCAATCGCATCGAGCAGTTCACCGATTCCCTGTCCGTGCTCCGAGCTCACCGCAAACACGTCCCGGATCCCCAGCTTGCGAAAGTTCTGCGCCTCCGCCGCTAACCCTTCGCTCTCCACCTTGTTCACCGCCAGAAACAGGGGCTTGCCTTCGCGTTTCAGCAATCGCGCCAGGTCGTAGTCCGGCCGTGCCAGCTCTGTCCGCCCATCCACCACCATCACCAGCGCGTCCGCCTCCTCAAGGGCCACTCGCGCCTGCGCAAGAATCTCGGCGGCCATCAACTCGGGGTCGTCAGGCACAATCCCGCCCGTATCCACCAGCCGGTAGTGCCGTCCCGCCCACTCGTACTCGCCGTAGATGCGGTCGCGCGTGATCCCCGGCTCATCGCCCACGATCGACCGCCTGCTCCTTGTCAGCCGGTTAAACAGCGTGCTCTTGCCCACGTTCGGACGTCCCACAATCGCCACCAAAGGCGGCTTCGCGGCTCCGGCCTTCGCCGGCACAACCGATCTGCGATACGTCGGCAAGATTCGTCTCCGCCAGCGAGTCAGTCAAGCACTCACCGCTTCATCAGTGTACTGTCCGGTCGATAAGCGTCCTCTCATCCTTGCGCGCGCATCGCGGCAGTCGAATTGCCTCCCTCCACACCGGAGGGTCTCATGCACATTCACCCTTCCGCCATCGGACTGCACCCCATCAATACCTGCACAGCCGGCAACGAGCGCGCCGCAGCCGCTGAGCGCGCTTCCCAGGTTCGCAAGCGCCTCCTCAAGGCCTCACAAAGCGCCCCTGCCGGCTTAACCCCCGAAGCCAATCTCCTGGTCGGCCGGTGGCTCGATAGTCGTTACAGCCAGCTCCTCCCCGGCGCCGGGTATCAACCCGCATCGGAAGGCGAGGACCCCGGCTTCGCTTGATCTGAACCTGCTGCCCAGGGCCCACAGATCGATCCCCGCATCGGAAAAATCGCGCTCCGCTAAAATGTCTGGTAAGGACGGCTCACTGATCTCAGGCGCGCTCATCGTTCTCTATTTTCGGAACCATGATGCATCAAGCGCCGGAAGCTTCCTTCCCAAACCGCGCCCGGATATAATCCTGGCCTGCGTTCCTTTTCCCCGGCAAGCCTCTGCGCAATCCTTGAAGGTGCATCATGGTCCAGATCCCCGAGGGATATACCAGTCTCGAAGGCAGCGAGCGCCGGGTGATTCCAGGCGCGCAACGGATCGGCCCCGCCGATGCGGGCCAGAAGATCTCTCTGAGCATCGTGCTGCGGGAACGAACCGGCGCTCCGCCGCTTCCCGGTCACGAGGATTGGATGACTGCGCCCCCGGCGCGCCGAAAGTATCTCTCTCGCGAGCAGCTGGGATCGCTGCACGGCGCCGCGCGGCAGGATGCGGACCAGGTGGCCGCATTTGCCCGGGCGCACGGCTTTGAAGTCACTGAAGTCAGCCTGCCGCGGCGCACGGTCTTCGTGTCCTGCACGGTGGAGCAGGCGAGCCGGGCGTTCGCCGTCGAGCTCGACGTTTACGAGTTGGAAATGCCGGAGCTCGCCGCGCTGCCTCTCGAGCGCCGCCGGCAGAGATACCGTAGCCATACCGGCCCCGTATCGGTACCGTCGCAGTTGGCTGGCGTTATCAGCGGTGTTTTTGGTCTGGATAACCGTCAGGTTGCGCAACGGCTCTATAGCGGCCGGCCGCCCGGTGTCGTTACGCCGCTCAGTCCTCGCGAGGTCGCGGCGCTCTACAACTTTCCCCTTGACCCCGCCAAAAGCAACGCCAGGGGCGAGACGGTCGCGGTCCTTGAGTTCAATCAGTATTTCTTCATCTACGAAATTACCGCCGGCTTTCAGCAGAGTGATCTTAATTCCTACATTTCCAATCTGGTCGGCGCTTACTTTTCCGCGCCCAATGTAGTCACGGTTTCCATCGACAACGAGCCGATCAAAATGGAGGGTCCATTCTCCGGCATTCCCGATCCCAGCGTCGAGACCGCCCTCGACATCGAGGTGATAGCGGCGGTTGCGCAGGGCGCAAATATTGTGGCTTATTTTGCTCCCGATACTGAACAGGGATGGATCGATGCGATCACTCACATTTGCAACGACACCGCGAATGATCCATCCGTGCTCTCCATCAGCTACGGCGGCCTTGAAGACATCCAGACTCCCTGCTTCATGACCAACATGAGCAGTTGGTTCCAGGCTGCGGCCGCGCTGGGCATGACGGTCACCGTGTCCAGCGGCGACACCGGTTCCAATTGCAACGCCGCCGACAATCTGGCGCATGTCGAGTACCCGGCCTCAGATCCCTGGGTCACCGCATGCGGTGGTACGACGATCACCGATGTCCAGGTCCCGCTTGGTATGACTTTCACCGAGATCGTTTGGAACGACCTCGAAGGTGCGACCGGAGGGGGTATCAGCTCGTTCTTCCCTCAGCCTCCTTGGCAGATCGGGGCCAATCTGCCCATGAATGTTAATCCCGTCAAGTTTCAGGGGCGAGGCCTGCCCGACATTGCCGGCAATGCCAGTCCATTCAGTGGCTACCCGATCTGGGTTTACGGAAAGCAGACAACAAGCCCGGTTGGGGGGACCAGTGCAGTGGCTCCGCTCTATGCGGCGCTGGCGGCGATTGTCAATTCGAAGCTCGGTTACCGCACTGGATACTGGAACCCGGCCCTCTATGCCTTCGGGGTCACCGGCCAATACAGCGTATTCAACGACATTACGCAAGGCTGGAACAACGAATACCTCAGCACTCTGAGCCTGTATTACTCGGTTGGGCCTGGGTGGGATGGCTGCACCGGCTGGGGCAGCGTTCGAGGTGGCAATTTCCTTCAGGCCCTCGCTGCGGGCACATCCATCAACCTCACCGATACCACGCCCTTGTCTCCTGCGGCCTGCGTCTACATGAATGAGCTGTGGGTTTTCTGGAAGGCGAACGATCCGAGCAATGCCATCTATTTCAGCGCGTCGAGCAACGGGCAGGTCTGGCCCGCCGGCCAGAAGATCAATACGTCCGACAGCACCCCTCAGCCGCTCGCGGCCTGCGTCTTCAACAATCAGATCTATCTCCTGTGGACGGCCAACGACCCGAGCAATCAGATCTACTACAGCGGATCGCCCGGCCCGCCCTGGCCCGGCGGTCAGTTGATTGACTCCACCGACACGACACCCCTCGCTCTGAATGCGATGTCGAACACGCAAACCGAGATGTTGCAGATTTTCTGGCGTGCCAACGATGCTTCCAACGATATTTACTCCACAGCGCAGGGGTATATCACCCCGCTCGACTTTCCCGCGGGAACGATGGTCGGGGTCGAGGTGACGCGGGGGCGCGGAAACACGTCGCTCATAGCCTATTCCACGCCGTTCACGCCCGCGGCCTGCATGTTCCAGGGCTCGCCTTACCTGTTCTGGACGGCCAACGACGCCTCGGGCTCCATTCAGTTTGCCGAGCTCGGCTCCGAGTTCGTCGGATACGCCGCCGCGGCCGCAATCTCCAGCGCCGCGGCAACAACCGGTCCGGCCGTCTGCGTCTTCAACATGGCCAATGGTCCGGTCCTTTATCTTTTCTGGACGTCAACCAACTCCATTTACTTCAGCGCGTCTGTCGATGCGGCGAATTGGAATCCGCCCGCCCTGCTCAACCCTCACCTGCGCACTTCTCAGGCGCCGGCTGCGTGCGTGTTCAACAACATGCTCTATGTCTTCTGGACCGACGATCTCGGATCGCGAAACATTTATTACAGCTACTCGCCCGATGGCGTGAACTGGAGCTGAAGCGTTTTCAGCGCTCATTCGCCTTCAGTTGCGCCGTCCCTCATTCCGCAGCCCTCCAGCCCCCCAATCCCGCAGTCCCGTGGCCCCATAGTCCCGCAGCCCCTTGTTCCCTCGTTCCCTTGGTCCCGCGGTCCTTGCTTCTCTATCATGGAACCAGCCCTTTCATGCCCTCCTCCGACGCCTCAACCCGCGTTCTTCCCACCCTCCACGAATTCTTCTCGCCCGGCGGCATCCTCGCCCGCTCTCCGCTGCCGTTCGAGTATCGCCCCGGCCAGTACGAAATGGCCAAGGCTGTCGAGCGCGCCCTCTCTGAGCGCCGCCATCTCATCGTCGAAGCTGGCACAGGGACCGGCAAGACTCTCGCATACCTCCTGCCCGCGCTCCGCACCGGCCGGCGCGTCATCGTTTCCACCGGAACCAAGGCCCTCCAGGACCAGCTCTTCTTCCGCGATGTCCCCTTCCTCGAAACTCTCTTGGGTGAGCTCCGCGTCTGCTACATGAAAGGTCGCGCCAACTATCTTTGCCGCCGCAAGCTCTTCGCCCTCCGCGACCAGCCCGTTCTCTCGGGCCTCGACGAAATCGAAGAGTATCGCCAGATTGCCGAATGGGAACGGATCACCGAAACCGGCGACCGCGCCGAGCTCTCCGCCCTGCCCGAATCCTCCGCTCTCTGGCACAAGCTCGACGCCCGCTCCGATGCCTGCCTTGGCTCTACCTGCCCCGACTATCGCCGCTGCTTCATCACCGAGATGCGCCGCCGCGCCCTCGAGTCCGACCTCATCATCGTCAATCACCACCTGTTCTTCGCCGACACCGCCGTTCGTCTGGCCGCCGGCAGCGCCCCCGACGCCGGAATTCTGCCCGAATCCGCCGCCGTCATCTTCGACGAGGCGCACGAGCTCGAAGACGTTGCCTCGCAATACTTCGGCCGCTCGCTCTCCAACCTTCGCTTCGAAGATTTCGCCCGCGACACCGATGTTCTTACGCGCGCCAACTCCGCCGCCACGCAGATTCCCGCGCTTACCCAGCAGCTTCGCGAGCGCGCTCGCCTCTTTTTTGCCGCCCTCCCCATGCCCGCCGACGGCCGCCATCCCTTCACCAACCGCGAAGAATTCCTCGAATCCTCCGGCGATCTCTACCTCGCCGTGCGTTCCACGCTCTCGCTGATCGAAACCGAGCTCGATCGCATCGCCGATCTCGATGAGATTCCCGGCCTCAAAAATCGCGCCGCCAGTCTCCGCTCCGACCTCGAGTTCATGCTCGAATCGAATGCTTCCAACATGGTCTTCTGGCTCGAGCGGCGTGCGCAGGCTTCTTCTGACAGGCGTGCCGGTCCTCCCACGAGTCCACTCCAAAGGGCTGCGGTGCGCAGCACCATCCAGGCCACGCCCATTGACGTCTCCGAGCTTCTTCGCGAGCTCGTCTTCGATCAGATACCCACCGTCGTCCTCACTTCCGCCACGCTCACGGTCCAAGGCGGCTTTGAGCATCTCCGCCGCCGGCTCGGGCTCCCCCAAAGCGAACTGGGCGCGCGCGAGCTCGTCGTCCCCTCGCACTTCCAATACGGCGAGCAGGCGCTGCTCTATCTCCCGCCCAACATGCCCGACCCGCGCGATCCCGAATTCGTCCCATCCGCGGCCAAAACCATCGAGCGTGTCCTCCGCATCACTCGCGGCCGCGCCTTTTGCCTTTTCACCAGCTACAACCAGATGCGCGCCCTCCACAACCTTCTTCTTCCCGTCCTCGACTTTCCTCTGCTCCTTCACGGCACCGCTCCGCGCAAGGCCCTCCTCGAAGAATTCCGCTCCACTCCCAACTCCGTCCTCTTCGGCACCTCCAGCTTCTGGCAGGGCGTCGACGTTCAGGGCGAAGCGCTCAGCTGCGTCATCGTCGACCGCCTGCCCTTCGCTGTTCCCTCCGACCCCGTCGTCCAGGCCCGCATGCGCGCCATCGAAGAATCCGGCGGCCGTCCTTTTTTCGACTACCAGGTTCCCGAAGCTGTCCTCACCCTCAAGCAGGGATTTGGCCGCCTCATCCGCTCTCTTGAAGACCGCGGCGTCCTTGTCCTTCTCGACCCCCGTATCACCACCCAGCGCTACGGCCAGATCTTTCTCCAGTCTCTCCCGCCCTACCGCATCACCGCCGACATCGCCGGTGTCGAATCCTTTTTCGCATCCGCGCCCGCCTGAGCAGGCGCCTCGCAAAACGCCCCACATCGACCCAAAGTCGAAACCCGCGCACCCTCCCAGTCCCCTTGCGAGGTCCCAATACGAGGGCCCGGCTATTTGAAGTTTTGGGGGTATGCCTCAGGCCGGCCGCACAGCTTCCGTTGGCCCAAAGTGCGCGGGCAGCGCACCCGGGAACAGGGCGACCCACGCTCCCGCGCGTTTGCAAGCATGATTGATGAGGACGGTTCTAGTTGTTCTCTGCTTCTTCAACCGAGGCGGCGATCGGAATCACCGTATCCATCTTTGTAATTCTGAAAACTTCACGAACCTTGGGGCTCATTCCGGCGACCATCATTCTCAAGCCCTGCTTCTGGCAGCGAACATAGTGCGTCGCGATGATCCCAAGCCCCGACGAATCCATAAACGGGCAGCCGCTCAGGTCCAGAATGTTTAACCTCGGCGCTTCCTCGCCCGCTGCCGGTTCCAATCCCAGCATTTTGTTTAGTTCTCCCGGTGGTAACGCGCTGTACGCATCCCGTACCGTAAAGGGTCCGCAAAAACGCAGAATCACCGAGCCCGGCAATTTGCCCGGCTTGCGTTCGATGCTGAAAGGGCCGCTATTCCACGTTTGCCACCCCAATGTACCCATCGTGAACTCCTCGCCTGCCTCATTGAGCTCCCTTGGCGGCCGCAGCGGACATACCTGGAACCACCTTTGCCGGCTCCAAAGTTTCGCTGATTGTCGCTTTCCCCCGGGGAGGTCATCGGCAGGCGCCGATGATTGGAATTTTCGTCGAGACCTGCACCGGATTGCAAGCGCATTTCATGAATTGCAGTCAAATTACGCGATCGGGTGTTGCGTTGTGCAATGATCGCGCTTTGCCTCGCTCGTGACGGAATCCAGGCCAAAACCAGATATCTGATAGCTAGAAGCTGCTCCCCCCGCCCAGCGCCTCGAACAGCGTCGCCGAATCGGTCAGCCTGATTGCCGCCGCATTCTCTCGGTCCAGCATCGTCTGTAGCCATTGCCGCTCTGCATCCAACAAGCTCGCCTCGCTGACCCCGCCGGCCTCATTACGCTTCGCCGCGATTCCGTATGCGCTCTGTGCTTCGGCGGCCGCTGCGCTGCGCGCCCTCAGCGTCTCCGCATCGCGCTGCGTCGCGTAAAGCGCATCTGCCACCTCGCGAAAGCTTTCGAGCACTGTTCCCCGATAGGCACTTGCCGCCTCGTCGTACGCGTCCTCGGCCTTGCGTCGTTCCGCCTGCAGCGCTCCACCATTGAAAATCGGCGCCGTCAGCCCCGCTCCCGCGCTCCACACATCGCCGCCCGTATTGAATCGCGTGCCCAATCCGCCTCCGCTGCCCGTTAGCATGATCTGCGGAAACTCGTTCGCCCTCGCCACGCCGGCATTCGCGCTCGCCTCGTGCAGCAGCGCCTCCGCCGCGCGAACGTCCGGCCGCTGCCGCACCAGTTTTGAGGGCACCGTCAGCGGCAATTCCTCCGGAAGATGCAGCGCGGTCAGCGAAATCGCCTCCGCGCGTGCCTCAGCCGGGCTCAATCCCATCAGCACGGCCAATTGGTCGTCGATCGTGTCCAGCTGCAGCTCGAGTGGCGGAATCGTCGCTTCGGTCTGCGCCACAAGCGTCCTCTGGCTGCGCACATCGAACTCCGAAATGCCCCCCGCTCGTTCACGCTCCTCATCGATCTTCAACTGCCTCCGCTCCAATTCCAGCAACTGACCCATGATCTCGATTTGCCTTCGAATCTGCGCCTGCCTGATCGCCGCCGTCACCACGTTGCCTGCAAGCATCAGCCGCGCGCCCTCAAGTTGCCACGCCTCGTAATCGCGCTGTGCCTTCAGTGCTTCAATCGCCCGGCGATTCGCGCCCCAGACATCGAGCGCATACGAAACCGCGGCCGACCCATTCAGCAGCGTGAACGGTGACGGGTTAGGGAAGGGAACTCCCAGCGCTGCCAGGTTCAGTTGCTCCTCTGTCGCGGATGCGCTTCCCGTCACTGCCGGAAATTTGGTCGCGCCTGTCCGCGCAATCACCTCTTCCTGCGCTTGTTTCAGCCGCGCCGTCGCCTGCTCCAGCGTCGGGCTGTTCTCGAGAGCCTGCTTTACCATGCCGTCGAGTTCGGGCGAATGAAAATCCAGCCACCACTCCGCTGGAATCCGAGCTTCCTCATTGAAGTGTTGTGCGGCGCCGTCCGCTCCCTCGCTGGACGCCGTTAATGCCGGCATTGGCTGCGGCAAATAGGAAGTCGCCGTGGGCGGCGCCGGCGCGCGGTATCGTGGGCCCACCGTGCATCCAACAACCGTCATAAGTGCCGCCAGGCCCGCCACTCCGCTCATCCGATTCATTAGTCGTCGCACAAAAATAACCCTCCTCAATCGAGAGTTCTCCGGTATGTCGCAACGGCCACGCCCATCACCACCGCCGTGAACACCATCATGGGCCACACGCTCGGCCACGAATCCGCCCACCCGTTCCCCTTCAGCAGAATCCCGCGCACGAGGCGATTGAAATACGTCAGCGGCAGCAGATTTCCGATGGCCTGCGCCCATCCCGGCATGCCCTTGAACGGAAACATGAACCCCGACAGAATAATGTTGGGCAGAAAATAAAAAATCGCCAGTTGCACCGCCTGCAGCTGATTCCGTGCCACCGACGAGAAAGTAATCCCCACCGTCAGGTTTGCCGCAATAAAAAGCAGCGCCGAAAGATAAACCGCGAACACGTTGCCGAAGAACGGCACCAGGAACACATACCGCGCGGCCGCCAGAATAATCGACGCCTGAATGAGCCCGATGCCGATATAGGGAATCAGCTTCCCCGTCATCACCTCCAGCGGCGTTGACGGCATCGCCAGCAGATTCTCCATCGTGCCCCGCTCCCGCTCGCGCGTCACCGCCAGTCCCGTCATCATCACCATGGTCAGCGTCAAAACCATCCCCATCAATCCAGGCACCACGTTGTACTGCGTGATCTCATCCGGGTTATAGAGCGGATGCACGTCCACGTTGAATGGCGCCGGGCCGCCCTGCAGGCTGGCCAGCGGCCCGGTCAGTTCCCGCTCGATCACCGACTGCGTGATTCCGTCCACCGCGGCCAGCGCGCTTCCCGTCGTCGTCGGATCGGTCGCGTCCGCCTCGATCAAAATCGACGGCCGCTCGCGCCTGAGCACCTGCCGCGTAAACCCCGCCGGAATATTCACCACAAACAGCAGCTTGCCCTCGGCCAGCGCCTGGCGCCCGGCTTCCTCGCTCGGCAGCCGCTCCGCAATCTTGAAGTACGACGAGTTCTCCATCGCCTCAATAAAGTCGCGCGTCACGTCGCTCTGGTCCGCGCTGATGATCCCCGTGTCCAAATGCCGCGGAATCGTGTTAATGGCAAAGCCGAACAGCGCCATCTGCATGATCGGAATGCCCACGATCATCGCGAACGTCAGCCGGTCGCGCTTGAGTTGCGTGAACTCCTTGAGCACCACGGCCCACCACCGCGCCGCCGAGAAACGCTGGCCCTCCTTCAACCGTTCCTCCCGTCGTTCCGCTCCGGCCTGCTCATCAGATAAATGAACACGTCTTCAAGGCTGGTTTCGATCTTCTCCACCCTCCGCCCGCTCCATGCCGCCGTCTCCTCAACCTCCCGTTCGAGCTCCGCCTCGTTGGTCCCGCTCACGTGCAGAACGTCGCCAAACGTTACGGTCTGTTCCACGCTTGCCTTCTTCCTCAGTTCTTCCTGCAGCTCCGCCAGGTGATCGCCGTGAATGGCCCACGTGCTCAGGTGCTGGCCTTCGATGATTTCCTCCGCCGTGCCCTGCGCCAGCAGCGTTCCGTAGGAAATGTACGCCAGCTTGTGGCACCGCACCGCTTCGTCCATGTAGTGCGTGCTCACCAGCACCGAAATTCCCCGCGCCGCCAGCGCCTGAATCTCATCCCAGAAATCGCGCCGCGCCCTCGGGTCCACCCCCGCCGTCGGCTCATCCAGCAACAGCAGCTGCGGTCCATGCAGCATGCACGCCGCCAGCGCCATGCGCTGCTTCCATCCCCCCGACAGTTCGCCCGCAAGCTGATTCGCCCGCTCCGTCAGCCCCAGGTCGGCCAGCGTCCTCTTCACCGCGCCCTTGCGATCGGCAAGCTGATACACCCGCGCCACAAATTCCAGGTTCTCGGCAATGGTCAGGTCTTCCCAGAATGAGAACCGCTGCGTCATGTATCCCACGCTGCGCTTGATCTCCGCGCTCTCCTTCAAAATGTCGAGGCCCAGGCACGCCCCCGATCCCGAGTCCGGCTTCAGCAGTCCGCACATCATCCGGATGGTCGTCGTCTTTCCGCTTCCGTTCGGCCCCAGAAATCCGAAGATTTCGCCCCGCCGCACCCGCAGCGATACGTCCTTCACCGCGTGCTTGCCGCCGAAGTGTTTGTTCAACCCCTCCACGTCGATGGCCAGATCGAATTGCGTGGCCGCACTCACTGGACCGTCACCTCGACAGGCTGCCCCGGATGCAGCGTGGCTCCGGCCTGCGGCGTCGGATTCGCAATCACCATGTACACCAGCTTCGACCGGTTCTCATTGCTGTAGATCACCGGCGGCGTGTACTCGCTCTCCGGCGACACAAAACTGATCTTGGCTCGAACATCGCCCGCGCATCCGTCGCACGCCACGCCCACATTCCCTCCCACCCGCAGCGCGCCCACAACCGCTTCCGGCACGAAAAATCGAATCTCCAGGTTCTCCGGCGGCAGCAGCTCCACCACGGGATTTCCCGCCGTCACCCACTCGCCCCGCCGGTAAAGCGTGTCGAACACCAATCCATCGCGCGGCGACGCAATCTGCTTCTGCCTGAGCCTCCAATCGGCGTCGGCCAATGACGCCCGGTCCGCGGCCACCTGGTTCGCCTGTGCCTTGATCTGCTCCTCCCGCGCCGGCAGCGCATCCACGGCCAGGTCGGCCTCGAGTTCCCGCACCTTCGCCGCGCTCGTTTCGGCCCCCGCCCTTGCATCGATCAGTTCCGTCTGCGCAATTCCTCCCGCCTTGAACTGCGCCTCGTCGCTCTTGAGAATCTCGTCCGCCTGCTTCTTCGCCGCAACCGCCTCTGCCAGTTGCGCGCGCGTCACATCCACTTCCGCCGGCCTCTTTCCCGTCTCCAGATCGTTCAGCCGCGACTCCGAGCTGCGCAGCACTTGCTCGGCTGTGCGCATCTCTGACGCCTCGGGCTCGCCTTCCAGCGCAAACAGCGGATGCCCCGCCGCGACCGTGTCTCCGCGCTCGACATTCACCTGGTCAAGCCTTCCGCTTTGCGGCGAAGCCACGTAAACAAACTTGCCTTCGATGTAGCCCTGGTAGGTGCTCGTCGCCTTCTTCGCGCAACCCGCCATCAACACCAGGGCCGCTGCCGCAATCGCACCCGCCGCCTTTTCCCGGAGAACGTCCATCTTCCCCTCCATATTCACTTACGCCTCGAACCTGCCTTGCGTTTCACCCGCCGCGCGGCTTTTGAGCCTCCCGCAGCCTGCAATCCGTGGATGAGCAATCCCCGAATGTGCCGACTCAGCGCCGCCCCGTCCGGAACCTTGCGCCCGAAAATCTCCGCCGGAAGTCTGATCGTCGCCATGTGCATCATCACCAGGCCGATCACCGAAAACACCATCAGCCCTGGATCGATCTCCGCGTTCGCCGCGCCCTCCGCCCGCGCCCTGGTCACGCTCCGGCTCAAGATTCCAATCTTTTTGAATGGCAGGCGCCGCACAACCCTGCCGCGCAACAGTCCGCCCTCGTTCAGCACTTCCCGCATCCATGTCGACGGCACCCACGGCATCTTCTCGATTCCGTCGATCATCCGCTGCACGACTCCTTCGATAATCTCCGCCGCAGCCGTGCCCTCCGCCACCGGTCCCCACACCCCGGCGATCAGCGGCGACAGGCGCTCCTCGACCACCGCATCCAGCAACTGCCCCCGGTCTCTGAAGTAGTAGTGCAGCATCGCCGGAGTCAGTTTGGCCCGCTCGGCGATCATGGCAAACGTTGTCGCCGCCACGCCCTGCGACGCAAACAGCTCCGTCGCCGCTTCAATCAGCTTCTCGCGCGCGTAGAGCCCCGAATGCGAAGTCGGCCGCCCCGGCCCGCGTCCGGACGCGCGCGGCTCCATCGATGAAGACGATTCGACAACCCGGGTCCGGCCTCCGGATTTCACCCGCCGCCTGGCTGGCGCCGATGGGCGAAACGAGGGCGCCCGATGGCCTTCCGATTCTCGCGCAGCCTGTGCGGAATGCGATTGTCCGGGATCCCGCGTCAATTCTCCCTCCGCCAAAGCTTCGAAGCGTTCTGCGATTCCGGCTTAACGTTCCGTTTCCTGAACAATCCCGGCTGCCGCTTTCCGGCCCTGATCTGCGTCTTTCAATCGCGTAATTAAATAATGAGTTAATTAAATAGAAGAAACGGACAGTTTGTCAACTGGCGTTCGTGCGCGAAGCCGCCGCCAACCTCACGGCTTCCCGCTAATTCCGAAGCCCGGCAGAATTGCCAAGCAAATTACATTTAAGGGCCAGGAGATAAGAACGATTTGTTGAAAGGTTGTACACTTGATGAGCAAAGATCACGCCCATGAGACCGCTCGGAATTTTGCTGGCAGTTCCGGTCCTGCCTTTAGCGGCCTTTGTCGCGGCGGCTCAGGCATTTCCCTCTCCTCAAGGCAAAATCAACCC
>JASHSG010000080.1 GCA_030040935.1 Acidobacteriaceae bacterium
TTGGAAAAACCCCGACTCCGCACAGGTCTTCACCAAGCTCTATGCCAGGAACCTCGGACGCAAGTATTCGAACGTTCAGTTGCAGAGCTCCGCCGATCTCGCGGCCCCCTCCAATGAAGGATCCGTCGAGCAGGTTTACTCCACCGACGAAGGCCCGGTTCTTATTACTACGCGCGGCAAGATGGTCTTCGTCTCCGAGAGCTTCCCCATGCCGCTGGCCCGCAAGCTCACTTCCCTTATCCTCGATGCCCAGGGCACGGGCGCCATGCAGATGACGTCCTCGCCATCGCAAACTCCTGCTCCAGCCGGTCTGTACGCTGCCGCGCAGCCGGCGGCCGCGCCTGCCGTACAGCCCGCAACCCTCACCGGCGACCTCGTCCGTTTCTTCGGCGATTGCGGCGTGATGAAAGCGGCTGTCGACGCTGAACTGACAGCCGCCAGGAGATAATTCGCATCGCTGAGAATCATCGGCGCGCGCGACCTGTCAATTACTGCGCATAGAATCCCAGCTTCAAGGCGCGCCGGGCGCCACGCCGCATTCGATCTGTCCGCCGCGTTATGATGATCATTTGCCGGAAACGGCTTCATGCCTTCTTACGCGCGATGCCGCTTCTCTCCCGATCAAAGGAGATATTGAGGTGCAGGGCAAGCTCGAGCTCATGATGGGCCCCATGCGCAGCAACAAAACCGCGGAGCTGCTGCGCCGCACCGATATGCGCCGCCAGTACGCCAGGCAGCACGTCCTGGTGCTCAAGCCCAGTGACGATGCCAATAACGAGCCCGGTGTCGTCGAAAGCCGCAATCCCAACGGCGCCGGCAAGATGAGCGCCGTTGAATTCCGCGCTGCCGACCCGTGGGAGGTGCTGGACGCAATCCGCGACACCGAACAGAAAATCGGCAAGCGCGTCGAATGCATCGCTATTGACGAAGGCCAGTTCGTCGATCAGCTCTTTCTCTTCGTCAAGCACCTGCTCGACTCGGGCCACGACGTTCTGGTTGCCGGCCTCGATCTTGACTTCCGCGCCATGCCCTTCGGCGAAATGCTCGACCTTACCTGGCTGGTGAACGCCTACGGCGGCAGCATCACCGAGTGCATGGCCTATTGCAGCTGCGGAGCAAGGGCGCTCTACTCGCAGCGGCTGATTGACGGCCGGCCCGCGCCGTTCGATAGCCCCATCAAGGTTCCCGGCGACTCTCCCGCCGACAATTATGAGCCGCGCTGCGCCGAGCACTTCGTTCTTCCCGGCCGCCCGCACTAGTCATCCCGGTTCGGCCGGATCGGTTCAGGGCTCTAGGGCCCGGTTCCAGGCTGGAATCGGGAAGGATGTCGATCGCTACGGCCGCCCGATCGTTGGCCGGCATTCCCTACGGGCAGGTGGCCCGGACAAGCTCTTTCACCCTGAGTTCTCCCTCGACGGACTGTGCCCCATCCTTTCGCCGTTCTCTGCCGAAAGGGTGGGAAACCTCAACCGCTCGCGAGCCGTCAGGCGCACTTCTTCAGGCAGCAAGCCGCTCGGCGTGAAACCATCGTAGGCCGATCCCGCTCACTGAGGTTCGAGGTGTCCCACTCATCCGCGATAAGGCTGTGGATGAATGGGGCACGAATTCTTATCGCTCTGAATCATTCTTCAGCACGGATGACCGGGCCACCTGCCTCATAACCGGCAGCTAATTCAAGAGCGATTCCCAGTCAGCCGGCACCCTCCCCGCTGGGCCGGGAACCGGCTGGTCTCTCGGATGCGAATGCGGCGGAGCCAGCTTCGCGCCCTCGATCATCCCCTTCTTTCGGTAATCGTAGAACCAATCCTCGCCCGGCTCGAAACTGGCGATGATCGGATGCCCTGTCGCCGCTGCATGCCTGGACGCATGCTGGCTCGGCGAACTGTCGCAGCAGCCGATGTGCCCGCATTCCGCGCATCGGCGCAGGTGAAACCACCAACCTTCCGGCGTCGACAGGCATTCCACGCATCCGCTGCCGCTCGGCTTTGAAGCGGGGTTGATTCCGCGCTGATTATTCTTCATTTCGATATATCCTTGACGTGACGTCTTCCTATCCTGGCCCCGTGGTCAGTGGATTGTGCGCCCTGCGCCGGGCGTTCGCGCCGTCCAAATTCCGCTTGAATTCTTTCACGCGGCAGCCGGGCTCTCGGATTGGACGTTCGTATTGGCGATACCCTGGTATTGAACGCCTGAGGAATAGAGTATACGCGCCGCTCTTTGGCGCTGTGCCCGGTCCGCGCGATGATGCAGGTCGATAGCTTCGACCAATAGACGCGTTGTCCGGTTTCTGATTTCATCAAAGTGTAGCCGCTTGGAGTAATCGTGAGCGCTCGAACCACGGCAGCTCGCCTGAGGCGGATAATCCATCAAAATCGGAGCCATCGATGAACGGCATACAAGTCGAACAAAAGACCTACGAAATGCCCCCGCGAGAGGGAATCAGCATCGCGCACTTTCTCACTGTCGCCGATATCGGGCGATCGGCTCGCTACTACGAAAAGGTCTTCGGTGCGCGCATTCTAAGTTTGGGCGATGGCAACGCCCCTGGATACCTTCAGCTCGCGAATATCTGGATGATCGTGAACGTTGGGGGCGGGCCCACTCCAGACAAGCCAACGGTAACCCTCAGTGTCCCCGACCCGAATCACATTAACAGCTTCATGAACTTCCGCGTCGCCGATATTCAGGCATGTTATCAATTATGGAAGAGTCGAGGAGCCGAATTCATCACGCCGCCCATCCCCAAATACGGCGAGATTCGCTGCTATATCCGCGATCCTGACGGTTATATTATCGAGGTCGGGCAAAGCACGGATCTCACCTACGGCTGACCCTCACCCTTCCTGCTTCGCGGGGGCTTCCTGAAGGCAGTAAATGGCGCTCGTACGGACACTGATTGATTGCGATAAGGAGTACGCTGAATCGGTGCTCCCGCGCGAACTGAAGGATCTGTACGACGGGGATCTGCGTTTCCCGGCGTCTCCCCCTGCGCGTCCATTTGTCATTGCGAATTTTGTTTCCACGCTTGACGGCGTGGTCAGCTACGAGATAAAGGGCAAGTCCGCCGGCTCGGCCATCAGTGCGTCCGATCCTGCGGACCGGTTCATCATGGGCCTTTTGCGGGCCTCCGCCGATGCCGTGATGATCGGCGCCGGAACGCTCCTCGACGTAAGTGCGAAAGGCCTTTGGACTCCTGAATACGTCTATCCCGATGCGAAGCGTCTATACGCGGATTACCGGCTTAGCGCACTGCATAAACCCGAATATCCCCTCCTTGTGATCGTTAGCGGCAGCGGCCGGCTGGACCTTCAGAGAGCGGTTTTCCGAACCCCGGCAATGCGCGCCGTGGTTCTCACCACCTCCGCGGGAATGGATGAGCTCGCGCGCCGCGGCGCTCCAGCGCTGGCCTCCGTTGAGGCCCATGCTTTGTCCGCCGGCGGCAGCATCGCCCCGCAAGCAATCCTGGAATTGCTGCACTTGCAATATGGAGTAAGAACGCTTCTTCACGAGGGCGGCCCGACGCTGTTTGGGCAATTCTTGGCGGCGCAAGCGGTGGATGAACTCTTTCTTACTCTGTCGCCTCAAATCGCTGGCCGAGAGCGCGACGTAGCTCGACCGGCGGTGGTTCAGGGCGTGCAGTTTCTCCCCGATTCTGCGCCTTGGTTTCAAATGCTCAGTGTCAAGCAAAAAGCCGCTTACCTGTATCTGCGTTACCGCCGGTCCTGAGCCTGCGTCTTGGATCGAGCCCCGAAGATCGTCTCAAACCACGAGCAGAATCTTCCCGCCAGCGCCCTTTTCGGCGGCGGCTTGTGCTTCGGCCGCCTCGCTCAGCGGGAACTTCTGGCCGATCGGGATGATGAGCTTCCCATCCCGCACCGCTTCAGCCATGAACTGAAGCGTCCCCCTGTCGAAATGCGAAGACACGTGCACAACCCTTACGGCTGGGTACTGGGCGGCGTTCTTGGGCGGCTCAACGACCGCAGCGTATATCCCTCCCGGCTTGACCTTCGCAATCAGCGCCTCGGCAGTTTGTCTCCCGACCGTATCGGCAACGGCATCGACCAGTGGAAGACTCGCAATCGCACGATCGTCGTCGGTTGCCACCAGCTGATCCGCGCCCGTGCTCTTCGCCTCCTCCATTTGCCGCTTCAAAACCCCGGCGATCACCCTCGCGCCAAGCTGCTTTAAGGTGAATACCGCCGAACGCCCGACATTGCCTTGGGCGCCGGCGACCACCACCGTCTGCCCCGCCTTGACTCCTGTTGCCGAAGCCAGCTGGTTGCCGGTCACCGTCACCAGCGGCAGAGCCGCCGCATCAACCAAATCCAGGCCTTCGGGAATGTCCGCCAGGACCGCCGCCTTCACCACGCAAAGTTCGGCGTAAGTGTTGTCCGCCATCGCAAACACCCGGTCGCCGTATTCGAACTCTTCCACGTCGGGCCCGACCTTGATAACCGTCCCCGCCAGGTCGACTCCGATCAATCCCGGAAACTTGATGGGATAGAAGTCCTTCGTCAAGCCCGCGCGCCGCTTGTAGTCGATCGGATTTACGCTCGCGGCCGCCACCCGCACCAGCACTTCCCCGGCTCCCGCGACGGGATCGGCATACTCCTCGTACTTGAGGACCTCGGGCCCGCCATATTGATGGACAACAATGGCTTTCATGTTTCAACTCCCTCGCGGCATGCGCAAACGGCCAACCACTCCGCACGGCCGGCCGCAGCTCCGAAATCCAAGGTCGCCCAGGCGGGGACCATGTCTGGCCCGATCCCGCCTCATCAGGCCTTCAACTTATCGCCGCTTGCTCAGCAGGTTCCAGGAAACGATCGGTCACGTCCACCGGTTTCAATGTGTTCAAGATAATCTGGCTGTACCCACGGCAGCGAAAGTTCCATGAGCAACGGCCGGACGCTCGCCGGCTTTGATGGCGGTTGCGCAGGTCGCGAAATTGTCCTTTGGTGTGCCGACACTGTTCTCGCCCGCACCGGTGCGCTTGCGCCGCCGCCCGCCAACGCGCTTTCCAGTCCCGCCACAATCCAGCCTACCAGTGGACCCCATCCGCCATGCCGTTTTTCGCGGTGGCCGGCGCTCTATTTCTTTTGACGATGAACGCCGAGTTCGTGCCACGACGTTTCCGCCAGGTTGACGCCGTAGTAGTTCGCGGCTTTCTCGATGTTTGCGAACGCTAAAGCACGGTCGGCGTCGGAAACACCCGTGACCTGATCGAACCGCGCCACCGCGTTGCGCACGTGTTCGGCGTCGGTCAGCGGTTCCTTTCGCTGCTTCGGAAACGCGTAGACGCTGTCGGGTAGGTCGCTCTGTGTCGTCAACCGTCCGTGTTTCTCATGTGGTTGCCAGGTTGTTTCCGGCATGTCTCTGCCATCCTTTCATCGGATATTTGGCTGGACCGCGAGCGCGCTATCGGCCCGTCCCTTGCTTTTTCATCGGGGCAAGCGGCGCCGTCGGGCACGCCTCCTCAATCATCGCTCCCCTCCCCGAATTCGCCCGCGACGGGACGATTAAAAATTTGGACGCCCCGGCCAGTCAATTGGACGATGGTATTGGAGATGACTTGGTATCGGCCCTTGCCGAATAAGGCGCCTGACGGCTCGCGAGCGCTCGAGGTTTCTCACCCTTTCGCCAGAGAACGCCGAAA
>JASHSG010000081.1 GCA_030040935.1 Acidobacteriaceae bacterium
CCCTTGGCTTCTTCGCCCTCGTCTCCGGGGCCATGACCCTGGTCCCATCGAGCGTTCAGCCCGGCCTGCCCGCCAACGGCTCCCTGTGGCGCACCATGGCGCTGCTGCTTCTGCTCGCCGCGTTGGCTTCCGCCCTCATCGGCGTCCTCAGCAACCTCTTCGACCAGGTCGATCGCCGCAGTGAAGACGCCCGTCGCGCCGCCCGCGCCAGGCGGCGCGGCGATCGCGCGCCATGACCCGCTCGTCCAAATTAGAATGAGAGCGTGTGGGGCGCTTCCCACGCAGGATCGAGCTCACGTCTATGTACGAGGTCACCGTCGAGGCGGATTTCTCATCCGGCCACTATCTCCGTAACTACAAAGGCAAGTGCGAGAACCCGCACGGCCACAACTACAGGGTCCGCGTCACTCTGGCCGGCGACACCCTTGACGAGGCCGGCCTGCTCCTCGACTTCAGGCTCCTTAAGCATGTATTGCGCCCCATCGTCGACCGCATCGACCACCAGATGCTGAACGACCTCGAGCCGTTTACCACCCTCAATCCCTCGGCCGAAAATATCGCCAAATACTTCTTCGACGAAACCAGTCGCCAGCTCGCCGGCAAGACCGCCGGTCGCGTGCGGGTGAAGGACTGCACCATCTGGGAAACCGGCGCCACAACGGCCACTTACTTCGAGTAGTCTTGCCCCTAATTCATCTGGCTCGACTTCGACTGCAGGTATTTGTTGAAGGGAATCTCGAAATAGAAGAGCTGTTTGCCGTCGGCGTCGCGCAGGTCGTGCAGATAAAGCTTCGCGTTCACCAGCGGCTCTCTTAGCCCCGAGACGTCGTAAAACAGGAATCCGGCCCGCGTCGTATGCGGTTCCACCGCCAGGGCTGAGTACTCGAACGTATTAAAGTCTTCCTCAATCTCCTGGATACTCCCCTTTGGCTTCACGTGAATCGGCGGCAGCGGCGCCGGCAATGGAATTCTCGACCCCTGCCGCTCCTTTTGCGTCATCATCCGCTCCACATCGTCCGGTTCGGCCGCGCGGATCCGGTCCCCGTCCGCCGTCTCAAATAGAATCCGCGCGTCGACCAGTGAAATGGGCCGGTCGCCCTGATTGGTCACGATGAGCCGGATTGGCATCACGTCGTGGCTCAGATAATCGACGCGGAAGATCGACTCTTTTTCCTTCGTATCGTAGGGCTCGGCGGCGATGGCCACATGTTCTTGCGGATGAACCTCCACCGCCGGGAACGAAGTCGCCGGCTGCACCGGGGGTGGCGTGCGATCGGTCGCCGTCAATGGCAGCGCGAACCAAAGCAACGGCAATAACGGGATTCCCCGCCAAATCTTCATCGCGCTCAAATGTATCATTCTAGGATCACAGCAGTTCCGCGATTGCAGTTCATCGGCCGCGTCCGCCGGGTGGCTTCTTTGCCGGAAAAATGCCGCCCTCCGCGAAGCCGGAAAAGGCGCCTGAATTGTGGAACCGCCCCAGACACCCTACGATTAGACCTGCGCATTGCGGGTTCGTTTACGCATGATCTTGTTTTTCTACAACCTTGCCTTGCTCGCGAGCCTGGTCGCTGCAGCGCCGTGGTGGCTCTGGCGCATGGCCAGCACGCATAAATATCGCGAAGGGCTCATCGAACGCCTGGGACGGGTTCCGCGGAGGCTTGGTTCCGTTGCGGCACAGGCCGGCGATCGGCCGGTGATCTGGCTTCACGCTGTCTCTGTCGGAGAAGTTCTCGCCGTCACGCGCCTGGTCAGGTCACTTGGATCGGCGCTGCCCGCGCACCAGGTGGTAATTTCGACCACCACTCGCACAGGCCAGGCTCTGGCGCGCGAGCGATTCGAGTCGAATCGTGTCTTTTATTGCCCGCTCGACCTGCCGTGGGCGGTGCGCGCGTATCTGAACACACTGCGGCCGGGCTTGCTTATTCTGGCCGAAACTGAGTTCTGGCCGAACCTGCTTCATGGTTGCTTCCGCCGTGCGATTCCTGTCGTCGTGGTCAATGCGCGCATCTCCAACCGCTCCTGGCCGCGCTACCTCAGGCTGCGCAGGCTTTGGCGGCGCCTGCTCTCGCGGCTCAGCCTCGTCTTGGCGCAGAGCCAGACCGACGCTGGCCGTCTCCTCCAGCTCGGCTGCCAGCCTGATCGAGTCTCCGTCGCCGGCAATCTCAAATTTGACGTGTGCGTCGCCCAGGAATCCGAAGCCACGCGGCTTTTAAAGCCTCTCTCCGCCGTTCTGCGCTTCGTCGTGGCCGGCAGCACGCTCGATGGCGAGGAGTCCGCCCTCATTGAAGCGTGGCCCCGCCTCCTTGCCGCCGACCCCCGGCTTGTCCTCATCCTTGCGCCGCGCCATCCTGAGCGCTTCGGTGCCGTCGCGGCCCTTCTCGATCAATCCCGCATCCGGTGGCGCAGGCGTTCCGATTGGCCCATCGACTCATCCAGCGCTCCCTCCGATTCTGTTGGCGCCCTCGGTCCCGGCGCCATCGTCCTTCTCGACACCATTGGCGAACTGGCTTCCGTTTACTCCCTGGCCAGTGTCGCCTTTGTCGGCGGTAGCCTGGTTCCCGCCGGCGGCCATAACCCTCTCGAGCCGGCCCAGTTTGCGGTGCCCATCGCGATGGGTCCGCACTACGCCAACTTCGCCGCCATCACCGACAGCTTGCGAGCGCGCGACGCTCTGCGCATCGCAGAGAAAGCGGAACTGGCGGCCACATTGATCGAGCTGTTGCAGGATCGCGCGGCGGCGAAAGCCATGGGCGCGCGTGCCCGGGAAGTTTTTGAGCAGCAGGCAGGCGCTACCGAGCGCTGCATCGAAGCGATCCGCCTTGTGCTCGCCGCCAGTTCCAGCCCGGGGCGCGCCACATGACGCCCATGCCCGCCGCGCGTCCGCTGCTCATGCCCCTTGTTCCCGCCTACCGGCTTGCTCTTGCACTGCGCGAACTCGAGTTTCGCGCGGGCCTCAAAAAAGTTCGGCGTCTCCGCTGGCAGGTCGTCAGCATCGGCAGTCTTTCCGCCGGCGGGGCAGGGAAGACGCCGCTCACCATCGCCCTTGCCAAAGCGCTTGCGGCGCGCGGCCTGCATGTTGATGTGCTCTCGCGCGGCTACGGCCGGCGCCGCTCCACGCTTCCGCTTTTGGTTGGCCCCGCCGGAACAGCTCGCGATTTCGGCGACGAGCCGATCCTCATCGCGCGCGAGGCACAAGTTCCTGTCTATGTCGCCCGCGAACGTTTCGAAGCGGGACGGCTGGCGGAACGCGATGCAGCAGCCCAGTCAGGCGTTCATTTGCTCGACGACGGTTTTCAGCATCGCCAGCTCGCGCGCGATGTCGACATCCTGCTTCTCAGCCGCCGCGACCTGGCCGATCATCTTATTCCCGCCGGAGATCTCCGCGAAACACTGCGTGCAGCAAAGCGCGCGCAGGTGATTGCCATACCGGTCGACGAGCCCGGCGTGGAAGCTGAAATCAAAGCCCGAGGATGGCAGGGAACTGTCTGGCGCGTCCACCGCCAAATGGAGATTCCGCCCGGCGATGGTCCTGTCGCCGCCTTTTGCGGCATCGCGCGGCCCGACCGGTTCTTCCGGGGCCTCGAAGCCGCCGGCGTCAGGCTCGCCGCCCGCATCGCCTTCTCCGACCACCACGTCTACACCGCTCACGATCTTGCGCGCGTCGAATCCGCTGCCCGCGCCGCCGGAGCCGCAACGCTCCTCACCACGGAAAAAGACCGCATCCGCATCGGCACCCTCCCCGCTTCGCTCCCCTTGCAAACGGCCAGATTGGAAATTGGAATTGAAAACGAGGGAGCGGCGATCGATGGCTTGCTCGATCGTTTGCGCGGTCCGCGCCAGCCATGAATCGCAGTCTCTAGCCCAGCCGATAACCTCTGAAACCCCTGAACGACCGAATGGCCAGCACAATGAACGCAGCCAGCACAGCGAGCTCGGTTACTCCGAATACCGGAGACGATTGCGTGGGCGCGATCGCTTTGAGGGCCGGCACCTTGGCAAAAAGCTGTGCAAAGAGCACAAAGACGTTGAAATAAAGCGCGAGGCTCGCGCCGATCACGTAGGTTCCGCGCCACGCCCCGGCGGCCTTGCCGCCGTACAAAGCTATGGCAGCCGTCGCCAGCGCAACCATGGACAGGATGCCGAGAATAATCGCGGGCGTGATTCCGTGAAACGGAAATAGAAACCCGGTGATGTCGGTGAGCGCTGTCGTGATGAGGAAGAATCCGGTTAATCCCGAAAGCTTGTTGGACGCCAGCGCGAAGACGGCGACGAGTCCGGCGACGATCCCCGCCAGGCTCAAAACGACGTGCAGCATCGTGAAAATCGGAACGCTCAGGCCGAGAATCATGGGCGCCTCCAGTGGGGAATCTTCGCAGAAACTCCGGAGTTCCGGAGAGCTTCGATGTTAATGCCCAATTGCGGGCGTGGCAATCGGACGGCGCCGATTCTCCCCGGGGGAATGTCCTACAGCCGCTCTTCCACCGGAATCCACGGCGAAGGATATGCCGGCCCAATGTACTCAGCGACACTCCTTCGCCATCGCCACAAATCCCGACCACATAGCTCTGGATCGAGGCCGCGAACGAGCTACAGCGATCAGCGGGCTGATCCGGCCTATGCCGGATCGTTCACTTCACCCACCGGCTGGAGTCCGCCCAGAGGTATTGCGCCGGCGAAGCCTTGTACTTGTTGCCTGTGTTGTCCTCGGCAGCGCCGATAATCCATAGATACCTGAAGTGATAGAGGGCCGTGGGCTGGTAGAAGTCGACCTTGATGATGGTGCCTTGACTGCCCTTCAACACAGCCTGCTTATGGAACCGTGTCCGGCGCATGAGCTTGGTGAGATAGCCGGGACCGTATAGCGCATCCCAAACCGGCGCGAGGTCGAATAACGGTTGCGCACCTTGCGAACGGCCCGCTCGTTGGTTCGGGGCTCGGCGGACCAGAACCCAGTCCCCGACGCAAGCCTCCCCGCTCGGCATCGTCACCTTCAGTTCATGAGAATGCGGGCTTTCGTTCCATTGGAGATCCAAGACAGAAGTAGACGAGGCCGACGGCCCCTGGACCGGGCGAAGGTCGATTGGAGCGTAGCAGCCGGAAACGGAACACAGAGTCATGCCCGCGCACAGCATAAGCAGAGCAAGGAGCCGCTTCGCCATCATGATGAATCAATTTCCCCAATGAGGGGATGCTGAAATCAGCTGGATGGTTGTGCGGCGCCTGCGCGCGCTTACAGCCGCTCTTCGACCGGAATCCACGGCGAAGGATACACCGGACCGATGTACTCTGCGCGCGGGCGGATCAGCCGGTTGTCGTCCAGTTGCTCGATGACGTGCGCGGCCCAGCCCGCGATGCGGCTGACCGCGAAGATCGGCGTATAGAGATCGATATCGATGCCCAATGTGGCATAAGTCGAAGCCGAATAGAAATCCACGTTCGCGTTCAGCTTCTTGTCCTTATTGATGTAGAGCTCGATCGCCCGCGACATCTCGAACCACTTGGGCTGGCCCGCGTCTTTGCCCAACTGCTCGCTCATCTTGCGCAGATGCGTGGCGCGCGGATCCTCGGTCTTGTACACGCGATGCCCGAAACCCGAGATCTTCTGCTTCGCTGCCAGCATATTCTTCACGTACTCCACCGGGTCGGCCCCCTGCTTGTCGATCGTCAGCAGCAGCCGCATCACGCCTTCGTTGGCGCCCCCGTGCAGCGGGCCCTTGAGCGCGCCAATGGCGCCGGTAATGGCGGAGTGGATGTCGGAAAGTGTTGCGGCGATGACGCGTGCGGCGAAGGTGGAGGCGTTTAGCTCGTGGTCGGCATGAAGAATTAGGGCGATATCCAAAGTTCGCGTGGCCGTCTCCGAAGGCTTTTCCCCGTTCAGCATCCAAAGGAAATTGCCGGCGTGGGTCAGGGAGCGATCCGGCGGCACAATCTCCTTGCCCTTTCGAATGCGGTCGTAAATGGCCACAATCATCGCAATCTGCGCGGTCAGATTGTAGGCTTTGCGCACGTTTGCGTCGTGGGAGTTGTCTTTTTCGTCGGCGTCGTAGAAGCTCAGCGCCGAGACCGTCGTGCGCAGAACCTCCATCGGCGTTGCCGAGCGGGGAAAGCTGCGCAGCATATCGATCACGCGCTGATCGAGCGAACGGGCCAGCGCCAGTTGCGACGAGAACTCGCGCAGCGCAAGTTCATTGGGCAGGATTCCATTCCAGAGCAGGCAGGTCGTCTCTTCGAACGTGGAGTGCTCTGCCAGCTCGTGAATATCGATGCCGCGGTAGGAAAGAATGCCCGCTTCTCCGTCGATCCAGCAGATACCGGAGTTCGCGGCCACGATCCCTTCCAGGCCCCTTCCTGCGACGGCGGTCGACATATCCTTTCGTTCTCCCCTTATTTTGATGGCAGTTTGGCCGGTTTGGTGGAGTTCCGAGCCATTCAAAACTTAGCCCGGCGCCAAAATATGCGGTAAAGATGTTTATAGCCTAGCTGTTCCATCCTTGTCACGGACGCGCCGGCGCTGAGCGGCGTCGCCCCTTTTTCGGGCGATTGCGCGCGCCAAAGCCGCCCCATTCCCCATCCGTTCGATTTATCCTCTAGATTCAGCCAGCCAGGCCCTTCGGAGTTGGGGCTTTTGCCGTGAGCGTCCTGCCGGTAACATGGTGAATCATGGGGATTTCCGGGTCGAATGAGACAATTTCCCCTTTCTGCGGCGTCTAACCGGACTAGATGTCGCCACTATTCTGGGCATGGTCCGCTTCACACCGCATGCCCTTCGACGAAAGGTAACGCATGAGTGATATTGAAGAAGCTCCCCGAACTTATTCCGGTGCATTGTTGGCGGCAATCGCGATTGCGTTGCTGGCCGCTGTTGGAAGCCTGATCTGGTGCTTTACGCTGACGAGCAAGCTGAGCACGGCACAGGCGGAGCTGGCCGACGCCAAGCAGCAGGACACCCAGATGGCGGCGGATTTGCGCGAAACCGACGCTCGCCTCAAGGTGGCCACCGAAGAGCTGGGCAAATCGGTTGGCCTGACCCAGAAGGAACTGGATCAGCGTGCCCAGGCGATCGTTGAGCGCGAAGAGGCCGATGAGAACGCCGAAAAGCAGACCGCGCAGCAGGTCAACGGAATTTCGACCGACCTCTCGAACGTAAAGACCGACGTCGGTGGCGTTAAAACTGACCTCACCAAGACCCAGGGCGACCTGGCCAACACCATCAATGACCTGCAATCCGTCAAGGGAGACCTGAGCAGCACCAACAGCGTCATCGCCCGCAATCACGATGAACTGGTGCTGCTCGAGCACAAGGGCGACCGCAATTTCTACGAGTTCACCCTCGATAAGGGCCAGAGGAAGCCTGTGGGCACTGTTTCGCTGGAATTGAGAAAGACCGACGCCAGGCACAGCAAGTTCACCCTCGACATCTTTGCCGACGACAAAGTGTACGAGAAGAAAGACCGCAACGTGAACGAGCCCCTGCAGTTCTATAGCGGCAAGGACCAGGCGCTCTACGAGATCGTGGTCAACAACATCAATTCAAGGAACGAAATTACGGGCTATCTTTCCACGCCCAAGAGCGCGCCCGTTCCGCCTACTGTTCAATGACTTCAAGCTGGGGCGTGAGTTCCAGGCTGGCTTGGTAGCGGAAATTGAAGGTGTAGTCCAGCTTCTTGCGCGCGTCCCACTCCTGCTTTGTCATCTTGAAGGCCGAAACAAAAGTCCCCTCGACCGTCTGTCCAGGGTTGATCGTCGTGTCCAGCGGCGAAAGCGGTGCGTTGTGCGGCACGGGAATGTTCGGATACGCAATAAAAATCCGGTCATAGTCTCCTGTGTTGGCTGCATAGCTTGAGTGGATGCCGTCACCAAGCGTGGCGTTGGTCAGCACATTCACCAGGTACAACGGGTGATCGGAATGGTTCTCCAGCTTGACTTGAGTGAAGACCATCACCTGATCGACTTCCTCCTTGGGCATGGGCGCGCCATTGGCGTCCAGGCCTGACGTCTCGGAATGCTGTGGATGCGCCCACACCGCCACGATCTCTCCCGTCGCGGCGGGCGGCTTTTGCTCCACGATCACGTAGGTCCCGATGGCGACGCTCACCACAACGGTCGCGGCGATGGTGGCCCACACTACGTGACTCGAACCTTTGGTCAGTTCTTCGCCCAGCGCGGCGTCGTCCACTTCCCTTGAATCCTGTTGTAGCAAGCTCATGGGGACCTCACTGCGCCTACAGCGGTTTCAGGATTGCGCTACTCCGAAGCCGGTACAGCTGAGTCGTCCCGACCCCAAGAAGGGACGACCGTGCACATAAGCTGGATAGGGCACGCCTATCCTGGAACCGCTCTTATGGTAATCCCAATGGAGCTGCGGAAGCCAAGCGTTACCGGGTAGGGCCACAATCCCTTTGTGCTCAAGGGTGGTGACCTTTGGGGGATGGGGACGGCTGGCTGGGCGGCCGAGGTCGGTTGCTATGGAGTCGTGATCAGCCCTCGGATTCCTTGGTGACAACTTCTCTGGACAGAGTGTCCACATCCTCGCCACGAGATCGAAGGACGTGAATCCGATGATGGCCATCCAGCATGGTCCCGTCGCGCCGCGTCTTCAGGCAATTCGGCTGTCCGGGAGCGAGGCTTTTCTTCAATTCGTCGCTTGGGATCTTTTGGAATAGATCGAGCTTACTCTGGATCAGGCTTGAATCGGGGTGCAGCGATTTGAGGGGAATCACCGAACCCTCGCCGGAAGACGGTATATCCACTGCTCCTGATCTGGAGTTTCGGGAACTGGCACTCCGCGGGCATTGCTCACTTTTTCGATTGCGGCGCCCGGCTCTGCGCCGTCGAGGACCAGCAGGGATGCTGCAACCATTCCAGCCCGGCCGATTCCCTGGCGGCAATGAACGAGAACATTTTTCCCGCGTTGCAGCTCGTCGTGAACTTCGTCGAGCATTTCGACTGCCGCGGTTCTTGAAGCGGGAACGCTTCTGTCAGGAATCGGGAAAGAGATAAATTTCATTCCTTGTTTTCGGACCTCGTCCGCTTCGTCCCGAATATCGAGCTCAGATTCTTCCTCCTGGGTTAAGAGAGAAAGCACGGTTTGAATGCCGCTCCGACGCCACCTCTTTGTCTCGTCGCTGAGCCAATCGCCGCCACGGGGGCGCGACGAGACGTAAAGCTTCCCCGGCCACGAACGATTTGGGATTGGCAGCATTGGGATTCAGGCCTCCATTTCTTCTGATTGAGCGTAGCAAAGGGGCGGCGAATTAGCCATTGCCAGCTATTTTCTGGGCCGCAAGCCTGCGAGAAATCCCTT
>JASHSG010000082.1 GCA_030040935.1 Acidobacteriaceae bacterium
CCGCTGTTACACAGAGACCTCATCTCCGGGTTTCCAGTTGACAACCTTCACGCCGGGCGCAACCAGAGCCGCCAGCTCAGCGGGGGTGCCTTTGAGCGGCGGAAAGGTGCCGAAATGGATGGGCAAAACCGTGTCGGGCGCAAGCAAGCGGCAGGCGAGCGCGGCTTGCCGCGGATCCATGGTGTAGTAGCCACCGATGGGCAGCATGACAATGCGCGGCTGATAGAGCTCGCGAATGAGCTGCATATCGCCAAACACCGAAGTGTCGCCCGCATGGTAGAGAACGGGGCCCCCGGGCACGGCAAGGACGAAGCCGGCGGCGACGCCTGTATAGTGCGTACCTTTTTCATCGGACGCCGCGGCTGAATGCTTGGCTTCAACCATGGTCGCGGTCACGTCATTCAGAGCCACGGTGCCGCCCAAGTTCATGCCCATCGTCTGGCTCACTCCGTGCCCGGCGATGTAGTCTGCCAGCTCATAGATCGCAACCACGGTCGAACCATGCTTCCTGGCGACGGGCACTGCGTCGGAGATGTGGTCGCCGTGGCCGTGGGTGAGCAAAACGTAGTCGATCCTCGAAGGCAGCTCGAATTTCTGAGGATATTTGGGATTGTGGGAGATGAATGGATCGATCAAAATGTTCGTGCCTTTGGCGGTTCGAATCAGGACGGTGGCGTGGCCGAGCCAGGTGATGCGCGTTCCCTGCGGTGTATTCAAGTGACCCTCCCCGAAAAGTCAGCTCAAAGCCAGCAGCTCTTCGCCTTTCGATTTTAGAGCTTGCGAACCAGTGACCCGTGGCCGCGGCCACTGGGCGACGAATCGGGGACGGTTACGGCCGGGCCACCTGGTTTTGCTTGACGGCGGAGGAAGGTTGGAGGTAGATTGAGGATGAGGCGAACAAATGGCGAAAATAGAGACGCTCTTCCCCATCCTGCAGCCCTCCCCAAGCCCCAGCGAACTCAAGGGTTTAGCGCGAACCGCCGCCGAGGCGCCGCTTGACTCGACCGGGAGCCTGACCGAATACCGGCCACTGACCAGCCGGACCATCGTCAATAGAGTCAGCTCCAATCGGCGCCTTCCCTTCACTCACGCCATCAACCCTTACCGCGGCTGCGAGTTCGGATGCCGCTACTGCTATGCGCGCTACACGCATGAATTCATGGAGATGACGCCGGACGAGTTCGAGCGCAAGATCTACTTCAAGCGGGACTCGGCGTGGCTGCTCGAGCAAGAGCTCAAGCGGCTGAAGCCGGGCACGGAGATCGCGATCGGCACGGCCACCGACCCCTACCAGCCGCTGGAAAGGCGGCTGAAGATCACGCGCTCGCTGCTCGAGGTGTTTGCGCGGCGGGGCGGATTCCGGCTTGGCATCATCTCGAAGTCGACGCTGATTGCGCGCGATGCGGATCTGTTAAAGGAGGTGGCGCGAAGCAACAGCCTGACGGTGCACATCACCGTAACGACGATGAACACAAATCTGGCGCGGAAGCTCGAGCCCCGCGCGCCGCGGCCCGACCTGCGCATGCGGACGATTGCCGAATTGCGCGAGGCGGGATTGCGGGCGGGGGCGATGTGCTCGCCGCTGATGCCGGGGATTACCGACAGCGCAAGCTCGATTCGCGCCGTGGCTCGCGCCGCCGCAGCAGCCGGCGCAAGCTTTCTGGGTTCGGGAGCGCTGTTTCTGAAGCCGTGCTCACTGCCCACGTTTCTCGCGTTTGTCCAGGAAAACTTTCCCGAGCAGCTGGAGTCCTACAGGCGGCGCTACGCGGGCAGCGCGTTTGTTTCGCCGGCTTATCGCGAGCGGATGGCGGCGCTGGTCGATCAGATCTGCCGGGAGTTCAAGCTGGGCAAGCGGCACATGTACGAGGACGCGGCGAGAGAGCAGGGCGCGGAAGCGGTCGAGCTTCAGCCGTGGCTGCCGTTCGCGGGCGCAGGCCGTGAGGGTCGTGAGCGTCGAGCCGGCGTGTGATGAGAAAGACTGACCCCGGCGGGCTGGCCTGGGAGCGAAGCGCCTTACGGGTATTCGTCAACGGAGGAATGTGCTCGAAGGCGGCTCGCGCATCCTTCCAATCCAACCGGCGATGGTTGCTGAGAACATCGCCGTGAGCATGCCGGCGACCCAGACAAAGTAGCCCTCACGTGGCACGTTGGTTCTGAAAACGAGCCAGGGGGCAATGTTCAGGACCAGCAGGATCCAGAAGAATGCGGCGGCGGTTTTACGCAGCCCGGCCCTCATCCTCAACAGCACGTAGACGATGAAGACAGGATTGATCAGCGCCGAGAATAACATTCCGAAATTGAAGACAATGGTGAGCCCGGGGGCGTTGAAGAAACCGCCGCGGACGCTGCCCCAAGAGATCACAAAAGTGTCGACGGCACACTGCCAGCCGAAATAGATGGGATCGCCGGGAATTACGATGAGAAAGAAACTGACGACATATAAGGCGATACCGAAGAGCAGGATCATGCGGGTTTTCGCGTTGCGCTGTTCAAGGACTCTGCTTTCTTCGTCTTCGTTTGCGATAGGTTTCGCGTGCTTTCGCGGACGATCCTGCGGTGCGTGGCGATCTTCCTCCTCAAGTTTGCCGAGGCGCCTGGCATCGGCCTCCCTGGCTTCCCAAGCCGCCTTGCGAATCACTTCCGCACCGGCGGCTCGATCGACGACGTGGCTGCCACGGCCCTCCACCCCCAAATAGCCGAACAGCGCGCTCAACCCGCGAGAATAATCGGCGCGAAAATCAATGCGATTGTTGCGCTGGAGCTGAAGCGGAACGATGCAATCCTTGTAGATGACGGGAATTACGATTTTGCCCTGTTCGAGGGCGAAGGAAATTTCATTGCGCACGTTGGGCGATCGCGCGGCGGCAGGGGAAAGGATCGTGAGCATCATGGGTGCGGCGAGAAGAGCCTCCTCGATCGCGTTGTCCCAATGAGAACCTGGACGAATGTCCAACTGGTCGATCCAAACATTGGCGCCGCCGGCTTTGAGGTCTGTGGCCAGTCTCAAAGCGAACTCGGAGTCTTCGCGGCTATAGCTGATCAATGCCGCGGTCGGCAGGTCGGGCATTCAGGCGCTCCAAGAGAATGAGAAATTCTATGGCCACTATACCCCAGTTATCCTGGCCACCCTGCGCGGGGCCGGGCAGGCTAGGGATCGGCCCACCCGGATTTCGAAGTCGCGCGCCGCGGGGCGGCTACCGCGTCATGATGACTTCGGAGACGGAGTCTTTGGCGAGGAACTGGCGATGGCCGCTCCATCCGGAGAAGAGCCGCTCGATGCTGCGATTGGTGAAGCAGCGCTGGATGGGGAACTGCTGCGTCATCTGCATTTCGACATCGTCGCCGGCGGTGAGATGGAAGCGGCAGCGAACCGCCTCTTCGCCCTGCATTCTGGTGTGGAAGAAGGCCAGCACCTGGCCGCCGGGATTCATGTTGGCATAGAGATGCGCGACGACGGGGGCAACCAGCGGCTCGGGCAGATAGTCGAGCGCCGACCACAAGAGCACCAAGTCGAATATGCGCCCGGAGAAATTGAGCGCGTGGTCGAGGTAAGCGGCAGTGTTCCAGACCGGCTTCTCTTCCTCGTCGGTGCCGGTGATCCAGTCTACGCCGAATGCATCGACCTCGAGATCGGCGAGGAAGACGCTGTGGCCGAGGTTGGTGAGGAAGTTGATATTGTTGGGCGAAGTGTAGCCGGCGTCGATGATGCGCAGGCCCGGCTCGGCCTCGAGGCGCTTGCGGATGACGCTCCACGAGCCGGAGTGGCGAGGCACGCGCGGGCCGGCAAGGCCCGGAGCGGCCTGGGCCCGGGTGCTCTGTTGTTTCTTATCGAACCAGCTGCGCAGCACCCTGGATGCCTCTTGAGGGCCGGGCGGATGCAAGCGCTGCCCGGCAAAGGTTAATGGACGTGCTCGTGAACTTAGAAGCCGGCGGTCTGCGGGACGGGGGCTGCGTCGGGCGGCCGGGAGACGCCTTGCGTGAGGTCGACCTTGCCGTGGAACACGGCGTTGTCTTCAATGGCGAGACGAAGAGCGCGGATGTCGCCCTCGAGGTGACAGCCGGCGCGGAGCTCGACGCGGCCGCTGGCGACGATATTGCCCTGGACGCGACCCTGAACGAGCACGTCTTTGGCCGTGAGGTCGGCGGCGATGTTGGCGTTGGGACCGATGGTGAGCCGGTTTTCGGCCAAGTTGACAGTGCCCTCGACCCGGCCATCCAGAACCAGGTCCTCGCTGCCCTTGACTTCACCACTGATGACGATGGTTTTGCCGATGCGCGCGGGAGAGTTTTCTTGAGCCATGACCACGATCCTCGTCGAATAGCGTAGATGTCCCTGCCCGCACTATATCAACCCGGCCAGTCGGCATCAATTCACGAATGTAAAAAGCTGCACCTTGAGTAACTGTAGCGAAGCAGTACAGGGGCCGGCGGCGGGCGAGGGCAAGAAGGCCGCGGGGCGACCCCGCTAGACTAGAGGTGTGCACCGGCTCCTTTCGCTCCTCCTCCTCGTCGCCGGAACGGCCCGCGGCCAAGCCGGTTCGAGCGCCCCAGACCTGGCGCTGCCCGCGCAGGGACAGGCGATGGTGGACCGCGCGCTGGCCAACGAATACAGCGCGGCCGAGGATATGAGCCACCCCATGCGCTATCAGCTCCAGAAGACGAGCCCGCACTGGAGCACGACCAAGAAGATCTTCGAGACGAAGGACGGGGATGTGGCGCGGCTGGTCGCGCTGAACGGCAAACCACTTGGCGCGGCGGATGAGCAAAAGGAAGAAGCCCGGCTGGCCGACTTGATGGGGAACCCGGGAAAACAACGGAAACGCAAGCAGGCGGAAGACGAGGATGAAGGACGGGTGCTGAAAGTGCTGCGGGCGCTGCCAGGCGCTTTTGTGTACCAGGACGGAGGCAGCGCGGATGGACCGGCGGGAAAGGTGGAGAAGTTTACTTTCAAGCCGAATCCCGGCTACTCGCCGCCGGACCTGGAGACGCAGGTCCTGACCCAGATGGCGGGCGAGATCTGGATCGATCCCGCGCAGCTTCGAGTGGTTCGGCTGGAGGGCCACCTGGTGCAGGACGTGGACTTTGGATGGGGGATTCTGGGCCGGCTCAACAAGGGGGGATGGATCGCAATCGAGCAGGCTGACGTTGGCGGGGGCCAGTGGCGGACGGTCCACTTCCAGATGGTGATGAGCGGCCGGGTGGTGTGGAAGACACGGGACTTCGATACCAGGGAGGAAGAGACGGGATACCAGACGGTGCCGGCGGGCCTCGGATATCAGAAGGCGATTGAGATGCTGCGCGACGATCCGTAG
>JASHSG010000083.1 GCA_030040935.1 Acidobacteriaceae bacterium
GCGAGCTGCACTTCAGCGCGGCTGGCCAGCCCGGCAGCGACAATGTTCTTGGCAATATGACGGGCCATGTAGGCTGCCGACCGATCGACTTTGGTCGGGTCCTTGCCGCTGAAAGCGCCGCCACCATGCCGGCCCATGCCCCCGTATGTGTCCACAATAATCTTGCGGCCCGTCAGGCCCGTGTCGCCCATGGGGCCGCCGATGACGAAGCGGCCGGTGGGGTTTATGTGGTACTTGGTGTGTTCGTCAAGCCACTTCGCGGGCAGAACCGCCTGAATGACATGTTTGAGAACGTCTGCATGCAACTCGTCGTTGCTTACGGCCTCGGAGTGCTGGCTGCTGATCACAACGGCATCGATCCGCGCCGGCCTTCCGTCTTCGCCATATTCAATCGTGACCTGACTCTTGCCGTCGGGTCGGAGATAGGGCAGCTTGCCGTTCTTGCGCACCGCGCTCAATTGCCGGGTCAGTTTATGCGCCAGCGAAATCGCTGCCGGCATCAGCTCCGGAGTCTCGTCAGAGGCATAGCCGAACATCATGCCCTGGTCGCCCGCGCCTCCTGTATCAACTCCTTGCGCGATGTCTCCTGATTGCTTGTTGATGCTGGAGATCACCGCGCAGGTGTTGGAATCAAATCCATAGAGAGCGTTGTCGTAGCCGATGGCCGCGACCACTCCGCGGACCAGGCTCTGAAAATCGACATAAGCCTTGGTGGTAATCTCGCCCGCGATGACCACCAGTCCGGTCGCCGTCAGCGTTTCCGCCGCCACGCGGCTGTATGGGTCCTGCTCCAGGCAGGCATCGAGAATGGCATCGGAAACCTGGTCGGCAATCTTGTCCGGATGGCCTTCAGTAACGGATTCAGAAGTAAACAAGAAACGGTCGCTCAACTTCAAACTCCTTTTTATGGCAGGGATTCAAGCTTGTCCTCGATGCGATGGTGAATTCGCTACTGACAACATAGTGCGAAATTCGCCGGGCCCGGTCGTTCCTCGAAACCGCTGGCAGGCCCACTCTGCTTCGGGGTCCTCCCGCGGACAACTTATGTCCCATGGCACATCTTGTCCATGGTAATTGTGTCGGGCCGGTGGGGGCAAAGGCATACAGCGTATGGCGAACTTCGGGCTTCCAACGGTGGGTTAAGCCCGCTGAGTTGGCAGCGCCGGCCTAAATTCTTGAGAGCAGGTGTGCGACTGTACCACGGGCCGTGGACAGGGCGCCGCGAAGGGCCACCGAGACTCCGTGAATTGGCAGGAAGGTTCGCCACCACCCCTGGCGCACTCCATAGTAGCGCACAGTCAGGAAGGCCGCCCCGGCTACGGCCAACAGCAACAGGATGGCGCCGACCCAGCGCAGTCGAACCTCGATGGCTTCGCGGCGCAGGATCCGCGCTTTGCCCACGTTCGAAGCAAAAATTGTCCAATCGCTGTCGTCCGCAATCTGCCCCGATGTGTTAAAGGCCTGGAGAAAACGCTCAGTCCAGTCTTGTGGGTCGAGACCGATCGCGCTGGCATATCCGCGGACAATCCCCTTGTTCAGAATGCCGCCCGGGAGCAGTCGAAACCTCTCCTGCTCCAGCGCAACCAGATGACGTTGGCTGATCTTGGTGACCGCCGAAATGTCTTCCAGCGCAACGCCGCGTGATAAGCGTTCCTTGCGCAGGTCTTCTCCAAAACTTCCCATCGGCGACCGGATGCGGGTCAAAGACCCGTGCGGAAATTTAACCTTCACGATAAACCGGGTTTCGCCCCGGGTCAAAACTTATCCGTGCCCGGCTCCTCTGTTTTTCCGCGGTTGAACACACTTTTGTAACATGGACCAAATCGGAACCGGCATTCTGGATGGCCACTCCCCCCGTCAGCTCCAGGGCTGTTACCCTGATGACGAGGATTCGCAGCTCCGCGATGCGCGCTGGATTCGTGCAACAACATGAATAAGCTCATCTTCGCCAACCTTCTGCACCGCCCCCTGCGTTCGGTCATCAGCGTCCTGGCTGTCGCCATTGAAGTCGTCATGATTCTGTCGATCGTCGCCATCTTCAATGGCATGCTGAATGATCAGAAGGAGCGCACCAACGGCATCGGCGCGGATCTGATCCTTCGCCCCAGCAGCGCCAGCATCATGAACGGCATCAGTGGCGCGCCCATTCCCATCGTCGACATTGAAGCCATTCGGAGCCTGCCTCATGTTGCCGTGGCCTCGCCGGTCATCACGCAGTTTCGCACCGCTTCGAACGATTTCGGCGTGGTCTACGGCATCGACTACTCCTCATTCAATGCTCTGCGCCCCTTTGTCTTCGCGTCCGGCACGCCCTTCAGAGGGCCCAACGATGTGATCGTGGACGATGTCTTCGCCTCCGGCCGAAATCCAGCAACCGGCAAGCCCTATGCCGTTGGCGACACGGCTACTACGATGGATCACGCCTTTCGCATCTGTGGCATCGTTGAGGCGGGCAAGGGCGGCCGCAAGATGATCCCCATCGACACCATGGGCGACCTGATGGGTGCCCAAGGCCGGGCTTCGGTGTTCTACATCAAGAGCGACGACCCGGCTAACGATCAGGCCATCATCGACGAAATTCACTCCACCCGCGGCCTCGAGGGTTTCCCGGTCCAGACAATGCAGGAATGGTTGTCGCAGATGACGCCCCAGAATCTTCCCGGTTTCAATCAGGCATTGGGAATCGTGACCGGCATCGCTGTCATCATCGGTTTTATGGTCATCTTCCAATCCATGTACACGGCGGTGCTGGAGCGCACGCGCGAGATCGGTATCCTCAAGTCGATGGGCGCCTCAAAGCTGACCATCGTAAGCATCGTGCTGCGCGAGTGCGCCGTACTGGCGATTGCCGGCGTAGCTCTGGGTATTGCTGGAACCTATGGAGTGAGCCTGCTGATGGCCCACTTTTTCCCCACCACCCACTTTGAGATCACCGCTGGATGGATCGTCCGCGCTGCTTTGATTGCCTTTACAGGCTCCATCGGCGGCGCGCTCTATCCCGCCTGGATGGCGGCCCGCAAGGATCCGATTGACGCTCTCGCCTATGAATAACTCATCGCCAAGCAAACTCCAATGACCGGCAGCGCCTCGCAATTGGTCTCGATCGATGCCATCCGCGCGGCGGCCGTGCGCATTGCGCCCATTGCGATGAAGACGCCGCTGGTGCGCGCGGCCTTTCCGGGCGTATCGGGCTACGGCACCGGCAGCGAGATCTGGCTTAAGGCAGAAAATCTACAGCCGATCGGGGCATTCAAGATTCGCGGCGCTGCGAACAAGATTCTTCAGCTCTCGCCCAAGCAAATCTCGCGCGGGGTCATTACCTATTCGAGCGGGAACCACGCCCAGGGGGTCGCCTATGCTGCGCGCGAGGTCGGCGCGAAGGCGGTTATTGTGATGCCGTCGAATGCCCCGGCGATCAAGCGTGCGGCCACCCTCGCCCTTGGTGCCGAAATCGTCGACGTGGGCCTGGCGTCGAGCGAGCGCCTGGCAGTCGCCGAGGAACTCGTGCGTAAACATGGCTATGTCGTGATTCCCCCCTACGATGACGATGAGATCATCGCCGGGCAGGGAACGTGCGGTCTGGAAATTGTGGAGGCGCTGCCGGGCGTGGAGCTTGTCGTATCGCCAGTCTCCGGCGGCGGCTTGCTGAGTGGGGTTGCTGCGGCGGTCAAGAAGCTCAGCCCCGAGACCATGGTCTTTGGCGTCGAGCCGGAGTTGGCCGGTGACGCTGCGGAAAGTTTTCGCGCCGGCAAAATCGTCGCCTGGCCGGCAGAGATGACCAGCCGTACGATCGCAGACGGCTTACGCACTCAGAGCGTGGGCGTGCGCAACTTTGCCCACATTCAAGCCTTTGTGGACGGCATTGTTCGGGTGACCGAGGCCGAGATTCGCGCTGCCATGCGCGCCATCGTCGCCACCACGCGGTTGGTTCCCGAGCCCAGTGGTGCCGTTTCGACCGCTGCGCTCCTTTTTCATGCCAGCGAGCTGCCCGCATTTCGGAAGGCCGTCGCAGTCGTGAGCGGCGGCAACGTCGATCCCGTGTTGCTTGCGGACGTGCTCACCGAAAGCCCGTCCTAGCGTCGTTCAACTATGATCTTGCGTACGATGAATTTGCGAAATTACGCGCTTCGCGCACTTGCGTTTGGAGTTGCGCTTGTCTGCGCGGCATCGTCCGCGCATGCCGACAAGAGGCCGCAGCAGGATGTGAAACCGATGGCCGGCCCTCGCGCCACGGTCCTGCGCGTCACCTGGCTTTACATCTCGCCCGACACTGGCTCGGAGAAAGTTACCAGGGTCGAGATCGGCCGCGAAATGGTCGTTGTCGAAAACAGCGGTTCCTGGCTGAAGGTTTTTGTCAATACGGATATTGAGGAGCAGCACAGCGATCGAGACACGCCGATGGTTGGCGAAGACCAGGCAACTCCACCAATCACCGGGTGGATGGAAGCCAAAGGCATTGTCGAGGAAACCACACCCAGCGGAGACCAGATCCTTTTGGGTGCGGCCGCCAATCAGGAGGCTCTGGCTTCGAATCCGCGCGGCCCGGCCAACGCTGCCGACAGCGCTCGCTTTCTCTATCGGCGCGTCGTTGAGATGTTTCCCAACTCGCCGCTCGCGCCGGAAGCCGCATGGCGTGCGGCCGACATCCAATGGCAGGTGGAAAAAGCCGACTCCGCGACCTTACCGTCGGCAAACGAGCGGGATCCGGCGTTCCGCATGAGTATGGATGAGGACGCTTTGAAGAAGGTGATTAAGGACTATCCGCGCTCGCGCTGGGCAGCCTTCGCGGCCTTCGATCTGATTGACAACAAGCTTTGCGGCAATTGGGAAGGTTCGACTCAGTGCCCCGAGAAGGAGGCCGACCTTTATCTCAAATATGCCGGCGAATACCCTGACGGTCCGCGCACGGCGCAAGCGCTCTACGAGGCAGTCTACCGTTTTGCTGTTCTTAAGGACATGTACGATGCCAACGGGGACGATCACAAGAGCAACGACGCTCACAATCAGGCGCGCGCTGTCGCGGCACAATTGAAGGCTCATTTTGCGGACTCAGACTATTCCCTGCGAGCTGGCGCTCTAGTGTACAAATTGGATGAAGGCGTTCCGGTCTACGGAATCGAACGGGATTGAGCCGTTGATGGCCCCCGGGCGCGCCAGGAAACGAATCAGGCAGAAAGCCAGGAGGCTTCTTGAGCCCGTATATTCTGTCCATTCTCTTGGGGATTGTGGAAGGCTTAACCGAGTTTCTGCCGGTCAGTTCAACGGCCCACCTGCGCATCGCCGAAGCGCTCATGAGGATCCCGTTGAGCAACTCGGCCTGTTCCGTCGGTAACGCCGCTTGTCTTCAGGATGTCGCCTACTGGAATATGTACACCATCGTGATCCAGGTGGGCGCGATCATGGCGCTGTGTCTGCTCTTCCTGGAAAGGATCGTCAACTTCGCTCGCGCCTTTCCGCAGGGCGAGAGCGGCGACCGCAACTGGCTCAACCACCCCATCTCACTCACACTCGTTGCCTTCGTCTGCACCTCCGTTCCTGCGCTTCTGCTCCGCAAATGGAGCGAGAAAAACCTCGACAGCCTGAGCGCGATGGCGATCGCGCTGCTCGCGGGCGGGATTGTGATGTGGGCGGTCGATGCCTGGAGCGAGCGCCATGAGGCGAGCACCACTCACGTTGAGGAAATGACGCTCCCGCAAGCTGTCTGGATCGGGCTTTGCCAGACGCTTTCCGCGGTTTTTCCCGGCACATCTCGCTCGATGTCAACCATTGCAGCCGGACAGATTGTGGGTCTCGATCGCCCCTCGGCGCTTGAGTTCAGCTTTCTGCTTTCCATTCCGACCATGATCGCGGCTACTGGCTGGGATCTCTTCAGGGAAATTCATCCCAACATGGTTGCCGGTGCAGCTCTGTCCGGCGCCGCTCACGTGGCCATGGATTCGGAACGTTGGATAGTGCTGATTATCGGGACCGTCGTCTCGTTCATCGTGGCGCTGGGCGTCGTGGAGTGGTTTCTTCACTGGGTGCGCAGGCACGGCTTCACTATGTTCGCTGTCTACCGCATCTTGCTGGGCGGCGCTCTGCTGATTTGGGGCGCGAGACTAACGGCGCACTAAGTTCGCTGGACCGAGATCCGATGCGCACCTTCGTTCGCCACTACATTGCTCCTTTGGCCCGCAGGCGCCACTGGCGGTCCATTTGCGAGATTGGCTCCCGGACCGGAACAAGCGCCGATCACCTCCTCCGGTTGCCAATCACCAGCTACACCATCATCGACCCGTGCATCGACCAGGATCTCGGGTCAAAGTATGCAGGCGACCCGCGGGTCCGGGTCATCAAAAGCAATAGTCTGGATGCTCTGGCGTCTGGCAGCCATATCAGCCCCGCTTCGGGATTCGACTGCATCCTCATCGATGGCGACCACAACTGGTACACCGTATTCAACGAATTGCGTCTCATTTATGAGCAAGCTTTGGTGCGGCCCGGCGGATTCATCTTCGTTCACGACGTGGATTGGCCCTACGGCCGTCGCGATCTGTACTACCAGCCCGATACCATTCCCGCCCAGTTTCGACATCCATTCGCGCAAAAGGGGATGATCCGCGGCCAAAGCGCCCTTGCTGATATGGGCGGCCTCAATCGCTCATATTTGAATGCGTTGGAGGAAGGCGGCCCGAGGAATGGCGTTCTCACCGCAATTGAGGATTTCCTCTCCCAACACTCCCGGGACTTTCGATTTTTCCGCATTCACTACCAGTACGGTTTGGGGGCTCTGCAGTTCGGCCCGCGCGGCGCCTTCGATGACCCTCCGTTCAGGGAACTGAAGGTTAAGGCGCTCTTTTTCAGTCCCGTCTCGCGCTTCGCCCGCTCGCTGAAATTCGCGCTCAAGCGAGAGCCGGATGCATAGACTCAATTCGCGCCGCCCGGCGTAACTTGAAATGGAAAACTTCCGTCAGGCCGCAGTTGATGCCGGTGATTCCCCCTCCGGCGCCACAGTTCGTTTTCGCCCCTCCGGACGCCGATAATGGAGGTTGCTTTGGGACGAATTGCCTCCTTCCCCGGCCTGCCGATTAGGCTTTGCCGGTCGACCTGGGACGGTGCCGCCGATCAAGATGAAGCCCATCCGCATTGTTCTTTCGCCGACGCGCAGCCGCCCCCTGAACATGTTTCTCGGGTTGGTGCTGCTGCTGGTTTCGCTGCTTTTTTTCCTCGCCCTCGCAACCTACCACGCGTCTGACCCCTCACTGAACACGGCCACGGATTCTGTCGCGGCCCGCAATTGGGTTGGTCTTTTCGGCGCATATCTCGGCGACATCTCGCTGCAATCGCTCGGCCTCACGGCGTTCTTGCTCCCGCTGTGGCTGGGTAGCGTCGGATGGACATGGATCAGATCGCGCCCGGGCGGCTCTCCGATCTTACGCTGGACGGGAACCGTTCTCACCCTGGCCTTTCTTCCCGCGGTCTTCGGGCTGTTGCCATGGCATTGGCGCTGGTTGCACATAATCCCGGTGGAAGGCCTGGTCGGGCGAATGGTGTCCGGGCTCTTGGTCGTCTATTTGAATATTCAGGGCGCATGGCTGGTTTCGGTGGCGCTGGCTGCTTGCGGCCTGTACTTTGCTTCGGCCATCAGCTTCTGGGTCATCCGCGAAAGCTTCACCGAACGCTGGGCTCAAATCCGCTCCTGGCGCGATCGTTGGCGCGAACGCCGTGAGGCGCAAGCAGAAATGCGAGCTGAAAGCGAAATCCACGGCATGGAGCGGAATGAGCCGGTGCCGTTCCCGAAGCTTGCTGCTGCCGATGAGCTGCAGGAAGAATCAGTGCCTCCGGCCCCGAAGCCAAACCGCTTCCTCAGGTTCTTTACGCGCCGGCGTGCGCGGCAGCAAGATCCACTCGACGAGATTCCCGCTTTTCGACGGAACAATGTGCCGCAGGAACCGGATGAAGCGGCCGCAACATCGATTCCGATTGTGCCGCGCCGATCGAGTATCTGGGAGCGTACCGAAATCGCAACGGCCGCGGCCGCGCGCGCGCCTGGGTCCGTCGAGATCAAGCCGCTGCAGGTTCAGCCGGCTGCACCACGGCCGGTCACCGCTTTGGCCGACGTGGAAACTGCTTCCGTCCACGCTCCCATTCAACCGGCGAACGAAGAGATTGCCATCCACCATCGCGCCGACGCCGAATTGCGCACAGTCTCAATCGCGCCCAAGAACGTGAGCGGGTTCAAGCTGCCGTCGAGCACCCTGCTCAGTTCGGGTGAGGCCCCGCAATCCGTGCGCGAAGATGAGCTTCGTGAAGAGGCCAGGGTTCTCGTAGAGAAATGCGCGGAGTTCGACGTGCGCGGCCAGGTGGTGCAGATCAATCCCGGCCCCATGGTGACCACATTCGAGTTCAAGCCCGAAGCCGGGGTGAAATACTCTCGCGTGACGGGCCTCGCCGACGACCTTTGCCTGGCCATGCGCGCCGAAAGCATTCTTATTGAGCGCATGCCCGGCAAGAGCACCGTGGGAATTCAGGTACCCAACCACGAGCGCGAAACGATCCATCTGCGTGACGTAATCGAGAGTGAAACTTTCGCAAAGGCGCGCTCACGCCTTACTCTCTCGATGGGCAAGGATATCAACGGCCGCATCGTCACTGCCGATTTGGCTTCCATGCCGCATATTCTTATTGCCGGATCGACGGGTTCTGGCAAGTCCGTGGCCATCAACGCCATGATTATGAGTCTGCTTTACCGCACCACGCCCCATCAGGTACGGCTCATTCTCGTTGATCCCAAGCGCGTGGAACTTGGCATGTACGAGGGCATTCCTCATCTCTTCACGCCCATCATTACCGAGCCCAAATTGGCCGCCAATGCCCTCCGCAACGCGGTGCGCGAAATGGAGCGCCGCCTCAAGCTGCTGGCCAGCCGCAGCGTGCGCCACATTGACCAGTACAACAAGCTCTTTGAGGGCTCCATGCCTTCGCTCTTCGACGAAGGCGAACAGGAGGAGCCGCTGCCATACATCATCATTATCATCGACGAGCTGGCCGATCTGATGATGCTCGATCGCGCCAACGTCGAAGAATCGGTTACGCGGCTCGCGCAAATGGCGCGCGCCGTCGGCATCCACCTCATCCTCGCCACGCAACGGCCCAGCGTCGACGTCATCACGGGACTCATCAAGGCCAATATTCCCACCCGCATCAGCTTCCGCCTCGCGACCAAGGTCGACTCCCGCACCATTCTCGACACCAACGGGGCCGAAGCCCTGCTGGGACGGGGCGACATGCTCTTTCTCCCGCCGGGAACCAGTCGGCTCATGCGCCTGCACGCCCCCTATGTAAGCGAAAAGGAAACGGCAGCCGTGGTCGATTTCTGGAAGTTGCAGGGCACGGCCGAGTATGTCGAAGGCTTCCTCGAGTCGCCCAGGGACGAGCGCGCCGCGATGGAAGGCGAAAGCGAAAATGCAAACGAGGAAGATCCGATGTTTGACGACGCGGTTCGCCTTGTTTTCGAGTTCGGCAAGGCCTCGACGTCCTTGCTGCAGCGCCGCCTGCGCATCGGTTATGGCCGCGCCGCACATCTCATCGATCTCATGGAACGGGATGGCCTTGTCGGCGCCGCCGACGGGCCGCGTCCCCGCGAGCTGTTGAAGGCTCCCAACTGGCTGCACGAAATCGCGGTTGGCAACGACTGATCCCTGAGCCCCGAATTCCCCGATCCGGTCAATCTGCCTGATTATCCACCCAGGCGCAGCATGCTACACTCCGTTTTGGAAACGCTTACTCAGCCCGCATTTTCGGAATTTTCGGAGTTCGGCCTCTCCGCGGGAACATCAGGGATGAGTGGGTTCAGTGCGGCGATGGACTCAGCTTGACAAGTGTTCGAGTAAAGCAATTTACTTAGTTGCGAACGTCCAACAGCTTTTGTTGACGCATTCTCGCCGTTTCGGGTGATGTCCATGCTTGGGTTCGTCCCACCCTCGGTTGCCGGGGGATTCGCCGGCTCCCTGCCGGCTCTGCTTGCCTTTAGCGCTGAACCGCTCGCACATCTGCGCTCGCTCGACATCGTCGTCATCGCCCTTTACTTCGTCATGGTCCTCTGGATCGGCTTCTATCTGAAGAGCCGCGCCAATACCAGCGAAGACTTCTTCATGGCCGGCCGCGAGATGACAGCGTGGATCGCCGGCTTGAGCTTCGTCAGCGCCAATCTTGGCTCACTGGAGCTGATGGGTTGGGCCGGATCGGCCTACCAATACGGCATCCTCGCCACGCACTGGTACTGGGTCGGCGCCATTCCTGCCATGCTTTTCCTGGGCATCGTCATGATGCCCTTCTACTACGTTTGCAAGACACATTCCGTGCCCGGCTATCTGAACCTGCGCTACGGACAGGGAGCCAGCGTCGTCTCCGCGATCTCGTTCGCCTTCATGACTGTCCTGATGAGCGGCGTGAACATGTTCGCCATGGCTGAAGTCATGAAGGTCGTGCTTGGCTGGGACCTGAATTTTTCCATCATCGTTTCTTCCCTGGCAGTGGCTGTTTATGTCGCCCTCGGCGGCCTGCGCTCCGCAATTTTTAACGAAGTCTTGCAGTTCATGCTCATTTGGGGTGGCGCCCTGCTGGTGCCGATTCTCGGCCTGGTCGAAACCGGCGGCTGGACCGGATTCAAAGCGCGGCTCGCGGCGAACATCGCTTCGGGCGCGACGCCTGCCGGCGATTACACCCACCTTTGGCGCAGCATGGGCCACTTTGCCGATAATCCCATGGGCATTCATTGGACCGGAATTGTCTTTGGGCTCGGCTTTGCCATCAGCTGCGGCTATTGGACGACGGACTTTCTGGTCGTTCAACGAGTGCTTGCAGCCAACAGCCTGCGCTCGGCGCGTCTGGCGCCGGTCATCGGATCCTTCTTCAAGATGGGCGTGCCATTCATCGTCATCCTGCCCGGCCTGCTTGGCCTTGTTGTGCTGCAAAACCCCGACGGCACTTTGATGCATCTGGTGGGGCAGAATCTGGTCACGCCAGGTTCGGGGTTGCACAGCTACAACGAAGTGCTGCCGCTCATGATGGTTCGCTATCTTGCGCCTGGGCTGCTGGGCCTTGGGATTACCGCGCTCATTGCCGGCTTCATGAGCGGCATGGCGGGCAATGTGAGCGCTTTCTCCGCCGTGTGGACCTACGACATTTACCAGCCGCTGATTGTCAAGAATGCGCGCGACGACCACTACGTCAAGGTCGGGCGCTGGGCAACAGTCTTGGGCGTCATCGTCTCCATCGGGACAGCCTACCTTGTCATGAATGCAGCGGGCATTATGGATTACGTCCAGGCCCTCTTCAGTTTCTTTATCGCTCCTCTGCTGGGAGTCGTGTTAACCGGCATGTTCTGGAAGCGAGCGACCAGGGCTGCCGGTTTCTGGGGCCTGCTGATCGGCACCCTTACCTCAATCGGTCTTTGGGCGTGGGTTTACGTCAATCCCGCGGCGCTGCGCTACGTGGCGCTTTCTGCCGACGCCAAAACCATGGCAGAGGATATGTACCGCGCCTTGTGGTCGGTGATCGTCACATTCATCGTCACCATCGCCGTCAGTCTTTTCGGCAAGCCCCGGCCAGTGGCCGAGCTCGAAGGCCTGGTCTATGGCGCGACCAAACTGCCCACCGAAGAGCCTGTGCCGTTTTACAAGAATGAGTGGTTCTGGGCTGCGGTTGCCATTGTGCTTTTCCTCGCGCTGAATATCTACTTCTGGTAAGGAGTTGAAATGCACTCGTCCGGAGTTTCGATTTGGTTCTTCATCGGCATCCTTCTGGCTGTCTATGGGGCGCTCATTTTGGGCTATGGAATTTTTGAAGTGGCAACCGGACACTTGGCTAACGTGGTGTTAGCCAACCTGCATGCGTCCCTCTGGTGGGGCGGAATATTAGAGCTGCTGGGCCTGTTTTATACGATCAATTTTCGTCCCGGCAAGGCGAAGAAATAGCGCCGGCAACGAATCTCCGGGATCATCGAAGGAACAACGGTTAAAGGAGCACGAAGATGGCAGCGCAACGCAAGATGACGTTTGGAATTGTGGTGGGTAATCGCGGCTTTTTTCCTGGCCATTTGGCCAAGACCGGACGCGACGAGATCATCGCCGTGCTGGAAGCGGCGGGCGCGCAGCCCATTGTGCTGAGCCCGGAAGAATCGCGGCACGGCGCAGTCGAAACCTACGCGGAATCTCTGCGGTGCGCCGAGCTCTTCAAGAAGCACGCCGAAGAAATCGACGGCATCATCGTTACTCTGCCCAACTTCGGAGAAGAGCGCGGCATCGTCGATGCCATCCGTCTTTCGGGCCTCAAAGTCCCAGTGCTTGTTCAGGCCACGCCCGACCGCTCCGACAACATGACCATCGCCGTCCGCCGCGACAGCTTCTGCGGCAAAATGAGCGCCTGCAACAACATGATGCAGTACGGCATCGGCTACTCGCTCACCACGCTGCACACTGAAGCCGTGACTTCGCCGGAATTCAAGGCCGACCTCGAGTGGTTCTCGCAGGTTTGCCGCATCGTAAAAGGCCTCAAAAACCTCAAGATCGGTTCCATCGGCGCTCGCCCCGCCGCGTTCAACACCGTGCGCTACTCCGAGCGCATCCTTGAAACCGCGGGCATCTCCGTTGAGCCGATCGACCTCTCGGAGATCTTCGGCCGCATCAACCGCATGAAGGATAACGATGATGCCGCGCAGGCCAAGCTCGCCGCGATTAAGAAATACGTCACCACCACCGGCATACCCGATGCAGCGCTCCTCAAAATGGCCAAACTGGGCGCCGTCGTCGATGCCTGGATGAAGCAGACCAACTGCACCATCAGCGCCGTGCAGTGCTGGACCTCGATGGAAGAATTCTTCGGCGTGGTCCCATGCACCGTCATGAGCATGATGTCGAACGAGCTCATTCCGTCGGCCTGTGAAGTCGACGTGCCCGGAACCTTGAGCATGTATATGATGGCCCTCGCGTCAGGCACTCCCTCGGCCCTTCTCGACTGGAACAACAATTACGGTTCCGATCCCAACAAATGCGTCTGCTTCCACTGCTCCAACCTGCCCAAGCACTTTTTCAAGGAAGTCAGAATGGACTTCCAGCAGATCATCGCCGGGACCGTGGGCAAAGAAAACACTTATGGAACTTGCGAAGGAGTCATCAAGCCCGGCGCCATGAGCTACGCACGCTTTTCAACGGACGATCGTCGCGGCGTAATCCGCGGCTATACCGGAGCGGGCCGCTTCACCGACGATCCGCTTGAAACCTTCGGCGGTGCCGGCGTGGCCGAAATCCCTCAGTTGCAGAAGCTGCTCAAATATATCTGCCGCGAAGGCTTCGAGCATCACGTCGCCGCTAACTTCAGCGATGTCTCAAAATCCGTGCACGAGGCCGCGCGTTATCTCGGATGGGAGAGCCACTACCACCCCGCCCTCGAAGACTAGTCCCGCCTTGACTTACTGGGTGCCCCCGGTCTCTCGCATTTAGAGACCGGGGAAGCAAATTTGAAAGGCAGCAAGAAGGCCCCGCAAGGGGCCTTTTCTCTAACTCCGCTAACCCCGCTGTCTTTTGCTAGCTTCGCTGTTCCACCGGCTCCAGCATGATCCGCGCCACCAGCACCACCAGCGCAACCCACAGCAGGTCCGCGCCGAGCAAATGCGCGATCTGCAGCCAAACCGGCGCCAACAACACCACGTCCAACAGGCCCAGCGCGTATTGCGCCGCCAACAAAATCAGGATCAGCGCGGAAAGCCCGCGGTTGTCCCAATGCGCTGATCGCCGTGCAGAGCGCACCAGCAGCCAAGCCAGGAAAATGGCGGCAACAACAGCGATCATGGGATGCGACCAGCGCCATCGCACCAGCCATCCGCCGGTTGCCGAAAAATCCTGCGTCAATGCTTCGCCCAGCGAGCTGGCCGGGAAAAGCGTGTCGCCCAAGGCGGCCAGCGATCCCGTTACGCCAACCAGAAGCACAACAACGATCGAGGCAATTGCGCTGAAGGGCGCGGCGAAGCGAATGCTTCCGCGCTGGTAGCCTGTGCTCCGGCTGAGCAGATGCGCGGTCAACGTCAGAGCGGCCAGCAACAGCAATGTATTGGTCAGGTGGAGGGCCAGATACGGCGCCCGCAGCGGCGATTGGCTTTGCGCGGTCAGCCCCAGCTTCACAAGAAATGCTCCCAGCGCCGCCTCGATCAGCGTGAACGCGACCGCTGCAATCGCAGCAGCGCGCGCCAGGTGTCCCCGCACAGTCCGCGCGAATGTCCACCAGAGCAGCGCCACCACGGAAAAAAACGAGAACCCGCTGGTCACGCGGTGCGTAAACTCGATCATCGTATCGATTCGCGCGGAGTGCTGAATCACTGTGCCGTTGCAGAGCGGCCAATGTTCGCCGCAGCCTGCTCCCGAGCCGGTGGCCCGCACCAGCCCGCCCCATAAAATCACGGCGATAAAATAAGCCAGCACGGCCCACGAAAACCGGCGCAGCGCAAGCGGAGGAAGATGTTGAGTTTGTGCCGGCGCGGCTGCCACGGTCATATAGATCTCCGAAGCGAACTCACCAGTTTAGAACAATTCAGATCGCGATGTTTGACCGCAGCCCATCTCATCGAACGCAGCCGACGCTGGACCTTCCTATTCGCTCATCAGCCGCACCACGTGATTCACAATCATTAAATCTTCGAGCGGCGACAGCACGCGCACGGTTACAGGCGAGTTCTCGGTCGAAATCACCGCCGGCCCGCGCACGCTGTTGCGGGCCTGATCGACGAAGATCCCCAGCGTCCCCAGGCCGGCGCAAATCTCTGCCCGCGAGTCAATGTCGTTTTCGCCAATCCCGCCCGTAAAAACAAGCATGTCAAGGCCGTTCAGCTCGGCCACATAACTGCCAATCCATCGCGCAATGGTCCAGCAGAACTTGTCCACCGCCAGCCGCGCTTTCGCATTTCCGGCCTTGATTGCCTCGCGCAAGTCGCGCATGTCGTTCGATAACCCGCTCACGCCCAGCAACCCCGACCTCTTGCTCACAACGGTCTCAAGCTTATCGGCCGCCTCATCCGCATCTGGGGTCGCCTTCGCAATCCTTCTGAGGATAAAGATCAGCACGCCCGGATCGATGTCGCCGGTGCGCGTGCCACTGATGATGCCGCCGGTCGGTGTCAGGCCCATCGATGTGTCGAGGCATTGCCCGTTGCGAATCGCGGAAATCGATGCGCCGTTTCCCAGGTGCGCGACGATCAACTTGTCCGGTACGTTGGGCTGCAGTTGGTACACAATGGATTCGTATGAGACGCCGTGCGCGCCGTAGCGGCGGACACCCATCGCGGAATACTCCTCGGGGATGGGCATGTGCTTGACCACCTCGGGCATGGTGCGATGGAAGTACGTGTCCAGGCAGACGAAGTTGGGAATGCTCGGAAACATGCGAAGCGCCTCGCGCATGATGTAGATCGCGATAGGCGTGTGCAATGGCGCGAAGGCGCTGTAGCTCTCCATTTCATCAATCAGTTGGGGCGTAATACGCTGATTCTCAAGTACCGTGGGGCCGCCTGAAACCATGCGGTGTCCAATGGCTGCCGGCGCAGGGACCTCGCCGGAGTTAAGCGCGTCGGTCACCAGCTTGAACGCGACGGAACGGTTCGGCAATACGGGCGTTTGATCCACCTGCTTCTCGCCAACCGCGTCTTTGATCCAGAACTTGCCCAGGTCGGTGCCGATCCCGTCGACCGCGCCTTCCACGATCCGGTTGCGCGCGCCATCAGACGCTTCATACAACGAGAATTTGATGGAGGAAGAGCCGCTGTTCAGCACCAAAATCGGCAAGGTGGTCATGGATCAAAAACCTTTCAAATGCAGCATCGCATGCATTAAGGCTATCAGCGAGTCCATTGGCCAAGGCGTGACTTCAGTCACACGCTGAAGTCGTCGCAGACTCCGATGCTGGGCAAGTGTGCGCGCAACGATTTCGCTCGGACATCGCAGCTCTAAAAGTAGCGCTTCAACTTCAGAATCTGCGACTCGAATCCGTACCAGAGCGCAGTGGCCACAAGTGTCGTCATCACCAGCCTGAATCCGACGACCGCCAGGTTTCCCGCAATCCCATAAGCGTCCATTCTCTTGTCGAACCATCCGAAAAAGATGAAGACTGCGATGTGTGTCATGTAAAGTCCGTAGCTGATTCGCCCGTAGAAAACCAGCGGCCCGCGTCGCAGCACGGCGTTCAATGGGCTGCGCGCTCCGGTGGATGCGATCGCCGCCAGCATCGCTCCCGCAAACCCCACTGCCAGCGCCGAATCGAGAAATGCAGTTCCTCCCGCGACCGTGGCTGCAGCAGCAATGCCCAGCACAAACGCAGCAAGGCCGATTGCGAGCCATGCGCGGCGGCTGAGTTTGACTGTGTAGAACAAGACCGCGACCAAACTTCCGAGTGCGATTCCGTCCAGATGAATCAGCGTATTCGTCGGCGTCATCCAGTGCAGGTTCGCATGGCGGATCACCGGCGAAGCCACAAGTGCGGCCACCAGCACCGTGGCCAGCATCCACGGCGCCCGCAGCCAGCGCACCACCGGCGCCCACACTATGTAGTACTGCTCTTCGATGGCCAGCGCCCACGTGGGTCCGAGTGCTGGTGGCAGTGTCAGGTGAAATAGATTCTGTACACAAAAAATGTATGCCACCCACGGTGCCGATTTGATCGACTGCCACACGCTCCCGGCCATGAACCACGGCGCGTTCAGGTATACAATCGCCAGCACCAGGAGATACACGGGCCACACGCGCAGCGCCCGCCGCGCATGAAAGTGGTGAAAATAGTGCGGCCGGTCGCGCGTCGCCAGCAGAATTGAGGTAATCAGGAATCCGCTGAGGACGAAAAACATCCCCACGCCCGCCCATCCCCACAGGCTCGCGTAATAAACCGGCGTCCCTTCCAGGCGCTGATGGCAGTGAAAGAAAAATACCGCAAGAATCGCCAGTCCGCGCAGCCCGTCAAGCTCCGGAATGTAATTGGGAAGCCAACTAGGGCGTTCGAGAGATGAAGATGTGGTCGGCGGCCTCAAGGTTCCTTTTGCGCAAATCCTTCCACGATCTGGCTTCCCACTTCCTCAGAACGCTCATCGCTTGGCTTCGCGAGGCAATCGCTCCCCAGCTCGGCTTTTCAACTCCCCGCTCTCTAATCCCTGCCTTTTCACCCCGCCGCCAGCTGTCGCGCTCTTTCTGTTGCCCGCATCACTGCCTTGATCAGCGTCACGCGCAGCCCGCCCTCTTCTAATTCCAGAATGCCGTCAATCGTGCATCCGGCGGGCGTGGTTACTGCGTCCTTCAAAAGCGCGGGATGATATCCCGTTTCGAGCACCATCTTCGATGCGCCATATGCCGTCTGCGCGGCCAGTTGCGTCGCAATGTCGCGCGGCAGTCCCACTTTCACGCCGGCCTCGGCCAGCGCTTCGATAATGATGTAAAGATAGGCCGGGCCCGAACCGGAGAGCCCGGTCACGGCGTCCATGTGCTTCTCGTCCACCAGCACCGTGCGCCCGACTGTTTCAAACAGCCGCTGCGCCAGCTCCATCTGTGCCTCCTTCACAAAGCGTCCACGGCACAAAGCGGCCGCGCCGGCGCCCAGCGCCGATGGCGTGTTTGGCATGGCGCGCACCACGGCGATCTCCATGCCCGCCGCTTCCTCAATAGCGCGCGTTTTCACCGACGCCGCGAATGAAACCAGCATCTTGGTCTTGTTAAGCGCGGGCTTGATCTCTGCAATCAGATCTGGAACCTGAAACGGCTTCACGCCCACCAGGATCAGGTCCGATTGCCGGACCGCTTCGAGGTTGTTGGTGCTCACATCCACGCCCCATTGCGTGCTCAGTGCGAGCGCTCGTTCCGCGTGGCCAACCGTGGCATGAATCTTCTCGGCGGCAAACAGGTTCTCTTTCAGAAAGGCCTGTAACAGAATGCCACCCATCTTGCCCGCGCCCAGAACCGCTACGCGGACCTGGGGCAACTTCGCAGGAGTTTGCGGCGCCTCGACGGTGATCTCGGCCATTGCTTCTATTCCCTTCTTACAAAAGTATTCGGGCATTCCCCAAACGCTTTCAGCGTTCGAGGAACCATATCCTCCAAGGATACTCGCGTTGAATGCGAATCCTCGTCCCGTCGCCACCAATCGCTGACTTTCAATCGGCGGTGCCAGGCCTCAGTCCAATCGTCTTGCGGGGGCAATTAATCGGAGCCCGGTCTGGCTCTGAACGCGGCGCGCTCGGCTACTGGCTCAGCATTGCCTCATTCACCAAAAAGTCCTTGAGTGCTTTCGCCATTTTGTCGCTGCGGTCGGCTACGGGCCAGCCGACATCCCAAATCACGTATCCACCGGGCAGGGAAAGATACTTCTGGCCGCCAATCAGGGCCGAGATCGCCGTGACTACCCAGGCGTCCGACTCAAGTATGTAGGCTGGTGCGGCTTCGTTTCCCTGCGCTGGGTCCCGCAATTCGGAAACATGCTCGCCCATGTGAATGACGGCTCTGGCCAGCGAACTCGCCTCCAGGCGATCCGAGTTGAACGTGCAATTAAACAGAACTCCGTCCGGGGAATCCTTGCTCCCCAAATCCTCATCCTTCGGCGAAGCCTCGTTCGCCACTCCGTATGCGGCCGTCACGCCCGTCCAACGGCCGCCTGCTTTCCCGTAGACCGCTGCAGCCTTTTCTGCGGCGTCCTTGGTGGGGCCCGCCGCGAGCCTGTCGGCATTCTGTTGTGCTGCCGCAATGGCGCCGGGCAAGTCCATTACGCTTCCCCCTCCCGCATCCACGGGGTTGCCTTCTGTCTCTTTGTCGTTCTGTGAGTAATCGATCTCCTTGGGCGTCACGTCTGTAACGGACTCCAGCAGCAGGCGCGCGGGATACGCATTCATGTTCCCAAAACCGCCAAAGCTCACGATCTTTCCTGAGGCGTCGCGCCCGAGTGTTGCGTCGGCCACCGAATCCAGCCGGCCCACCAGTGTCGCCGCGACCTCATACCGCGTGCAGCCCAGGCAGGTGTCCGCGCCCTTCTCATGCTTCTGCGCCAAAAGCGAATCGAACTGCTTGAAGTCCTTGTTCTTGTCCAGTGTCACCGGCGTGCGCGCTGGCGGCTCGACCTTCCCGGTAAAGTTTTTCGCCGGCTGAATCGTCAGCATGGCTGCCGGCCCTGCCTTGCCCTTCGTTCCTGCTGGATAGTCAAGCCAGATCGCGTTGACTGGATATCCGCAGTTCGGATCGGTCGAATCACTGATCACAAACTCGTCAAATCCAGCGACCACCGTGCCCTTGATGCGCACGATCTGCCCGTTATATGCCTGCGGTTTCTTTACCACGTCGCAAACGGCTACATCCACGGGGGTCGTAGCCTGCGCGTGAACATCAAGACAGAATCCCAGAATTATGCAAGCCAGAATCATTCCATTCTTCATTGAAGCTCTCCGTCCGTCGCAACCGCAGCAGCAACCAAAAAACTGAATGCGGCAGGGTCCGCTCTTAACGCGAACTCGAAAGAATATCACGCGGGGACTTTCACTTTCTTGCGCATGCAGCGGTGCAGATTGAAGGTGGCAGGCTGGCGGGTCGCGGAATCATTCTCGGCAGCCGGCCAGCAATTTGGATGCGAGCCTCCGTCCCTCAAGGGGCGCCTCGGGGACGGCACATACGAATTCTTGCTCACGTCACGAGGATTTGCACAGTCCGATCGGTCAGAAACAATAACTTGGATCGAGGGACAAGAGATGGCTGGGATTTTCGATCTACCTGGCACGGCCCAAGCCTTCAAGACGGCAGCTGGGGCGCGTCACCCCGCACACTCAATGTTCGAAATCGAAAAGAGCAGCAAGGGGTGCACAGCGATGTAGCTCAGAGCCGAAAACCGCCGTCGCCGAGCTTCCAGGTAGCTTATCGCCGACTAAGAAACTCCATTCGCGCGCTTAATCAGCGCACTTTGGCGCTGCGTCAGGCGGAGATTACGAGAGGATGCGCGCGAAACGGTCGCGCAACGTGCGTCGTGTTCGCTCGCAAGCCGGCATTTTGTTATGTTTTGTCGAGCTAGGGTCGGTCGATTTCAGGAATTATCGGCGTGCAGGCAGACATTTCGGCGCCGAGAACTTTTTGCGCCGAAATGTCCGCTTCGATGCTGACTTTTGAAGGGGGATTCGCACCACTCACGGTTCATTTCTGGGATGCGGCCGATGACGCGATCCAGGCATTGATGTGCTCGTCGAGAACGTCGAGGGGCAGAGCGCCGGAGTCGACGATTTGGTCGTGGAAGGCGCGGATATCGAACTTCTGGCCGAGCGCCTGCTTAGCGCGGTCGCGAAGTTCCAGAATCTTGAGCTGGCCGATCTTGTAAGCCAAAGCCTGGCTGGGCCACGCAACGTAGCGGTCGACCTCGGCCTGGATGGCGGGCTCGTCGATGTTGGAGTGGTCGCGGAAGTATTGAACCATCTGGTCGCGGGTCCATCCCTCGGAGTGGACGCCGGTATCGACGACGAGGCGGATGGCGCGCCAGACCTCGTTCTCCAGGCGGCCGTAGTCGGAATAGGGGTCCTGGTACAAGCCGACGTCCTTGCCCAGATGCTCGGCATAAAATGCCCAGCCCTCGGTGTAAGCCGTGTATTGCTCGAACTTTCGGAACTCAGGGATGCCGCTCATTTCCTGCGCAATGGAGATTTGCAGATGATGCCCGGGAATGCCCTCGTGATAGGCGATGGCCTCGACGCTGTATAGGTTGCGGTGTGTGGCGTCGTACGTGTCGATGAATAAGCGCCCAGGGCGCGAGCCGTCGGGCGTGCCCGGTTCGTAATAGGCCGGCGGCGCGGTCTTCGCAAGATAGTCGGGAACGGTCGTGACCTCAAACGGCGCTTTGGGCAAGGTGCCGAAGAGCTGCGGCAACCGGGCCTGCATGGGCCCGAGATACCCCTTGTACGCCGCAATCAGCGCATCGGCCGAGGCCGGGTGCTCTTTGGGGTTGGTCTTAAGGCTCAAGCGGAAGCTCGCCAAATCCTTGAAACCAAGCTTCTGGGCGATGGCCAGCATATCCGCCTCGTCCTTGCCGACCTCATCGAGCCCGATCTGGTGGATCTGGGCAGCGGTCAGGTTCGTGGTCGTGGTGCGCTTGATGAGGAACTGGTAATACTTCGCCCCGTCGGGAAGAGCGTCAATGCCGGGCTTGTCGCGGCCGGCGGGCACATAGCTGACCTCAAGGAAGCGCGCAAAGCGCTGATAGGCCGGCAGGACTTCCTTTGAGATCGCATCGAGCATCTCGGTCTTGATACGGGCCTGCTCCGAGGCGGGAATCGAGGCCGGGAAGCTCTTGAGTGGGAGCGCAAGGGGCGAATCCTCGGGCTTCTCGTTGGCGAGCTGTTTCACCTGCGCAAGCGCCAGCTGGAGCAGATATTTGGGCGGCACGCGGTGGTCGTCCATGCCGATGGACATGTCGGTCGTTACCTGTTCGAAGGCGTGGGGAATGGCGTGCAGGCGCGCGATCCAGTCATCGTAATCCTTCACGGTGGTAAAGCTGAGCTGGGCGACGAGGCGGGGATAGGTAGCGTAGATACCGTCCATTTGGGTCAGGGGCATCTCCCACTCTTTGAATTCCGCGGCCTCCTGGTCCACTTCGAGCTCGCGCAGCAAAATCTCCTGGCTGATCTTTTCCTGATCCGTAAAACCGGTCGGGTCGATGGCGGCCAGGCGCAGCTCGAATCTCTCTTCGCGCGCCAGCTCGTCGTTATAGGCGGCGACGGAGTAGTCGGTAATCTG
>JASHSG010000084.1 GCA_030040935.1 Acidobacteriaceae bacterium
AGTTTATAGTGGAAAGGGCTGCGCCGATTGGCGCAGCCTTCCTGTTTAGTGCCAGGCGTCATTTGAACGTGACGGTGGCGCCAGCCATTTTGAGAATCGCGTCGCCTTGCGCGGCTGCGACCTTCACGTTCCGGCCAGAAACGTTTGCGTAGCCGATCGTCAGTCCTTTCTCGCCGGTGAGGCTGACATTCTCAAGAACGATATCAGTAACCGGAGCTTCGGGCAGGCCGACAATCCCTCCCGCCATGAGGGCGCCAGTTGCGGTGACGTTATGGAACTCGATGTTGTGGAAGTGGGGCGTGAGGCGCGTAACGGGCTGTGGCGCGACGTCTCCTTCGGGTGGAAGGATGCGCGGATAGTATTCGCTGATCACGAGCGGGTTCTTCACATTCTTCATATCGATGTCGCGGAAGACGAGGTTCGAAACGTCGTTGCCGCGATCGCGATTGGCCTTGACGCGAATGCCGTTGTCAGTGCCGTCGAAGTGAATGCGCTCGGCGAGGATGTTGTGCGCGCCGCCGGCAAGCTCGCTGCCGATGGAGAGGCCGTGGCCGTGGAGGAAGGTGCAATCCGAGATGGTGATGTCGCGGATCGGATCGTCGCCGCCGGGCGAGTTGCTGGCGCCGGATTTGAGGGCGATGTTGTCGTCGCCGGTATCGGCATAGAGATGATCGATGTGGACATTCGATGAGGAGAAGGGATCGACGGCGTCGGTGTTGGGCGATGGATACGGGGCAAGGACGCGGATGTTGTGAATGACTACGTCGTCGCAGTAGTAAGGAACGAGCTGCCAGAAGGGCGAGTTCTGGATGGTGACGCCTTCGACACGCACATGCCTGCAGTGGTCGAAGACGACAAGGCGCGGGCGCGGATGGCGATTGCCCATGACGCCGGCGTCGTGCAAGCTGCGCGTCATGCTCCACCAGCTTTCGCCCTGGCCGTCGATGGTGCCGTCACCGGTAATGGCGACGTTTTCGGCATTTGTGGCGCTGACGAGGGCCTGGACGCCGGGGAGGCGAAACTCGGTGATGTCGGGATAGTCGGCGTGATCGGGCGAGCCGAGAAGAGTTGCGCCCTTTTCGAGCTCAAGGGTGATGTTCGATTTGAGGACGATGGGCGCGCTGAGATATGTACCCGCGTTGAGGCGGACTACGCCGCCGCCGTTGGCTGCGCAAGCGTCAATGGCTTTTTGAATCGCCGCCGTGTCCTTAGTGGCGCCGTCCGCTTTTGCACCGAAGTCGCGCGGATTGCAGACGCGTGCCGCGTGGAGCGCAGCGGCTGAAGCGGCGATGAACGCCAGAGCAAGAAGGGGAGCGACGAATCGGCGATTGAGCGGCTTTTCGCACTGCATCATGAGGAGGCCTCGCAGGGAGCGGATTTCCAGCGCTGATCATCATATCCCATGAGGGGTGAAGTGGTCATACCACTCAAGAGCCGGGTCCGAGGGACTGGGGGAACAATGGAGCAGTTGGATTAGAGATGCCAGCTGAGCCGGAGGGCAAGGAGGCAGCGAGCAGCAGGCAGCGACAAAGATGAACAGGGCGCAGAGCAGGAGAGCGGATTCAGGCGGAAGCGGCGACAGCGCGCGGCAGGCGAACGATAAAGCGCGTATCGCCGGGCTGCGATTTGACTTCAACCTGGCCAGCGAATTTCTGCGTCACGATCCGATGAACGATTTCGAGGCCGAGGCCGGTGCCGGAGCCCTGGGGCTTGGTGGTGAAAAAGGGCTCAAAGATGTGGGGCAGGACGTCAGCCGGAATCCCGGAGCCATGATCGCCCACCGAGACAACCAGCCAATCGGGCTCGGACCAGGTGGAGATTTCGAGCTTCGCACCTTCGGGAGAAGCATCGATGGCGTTGTCGATGAGGTTGGTCCAGACCTGCGAGAGAGCGGAGCCGCGCGTGCGGATGGTTGAGGGTGAGGCGGCGAAGCGCTTTTCAGCCTGAATCTGTTTGAGCCGCAGCTTATGGCCCAGGATGGTGAGGGTGCTTTGCAGGCTGTCGTGGACGTCGAGTTCCTTATCGGGGGTGCGTTCATCGTAGGCGAACTTCTTGACTGCCATCACCAGTTCAGAAATACGAGAGATGCTTTCTTCGATGGCGCAGACAAGCGAGACGCTGGACACGAGTGCGCCGAACCAGTTGAGAGCGTCGGAGAATGCGGCTGGATCGAAGTGCTCCTGGGCGCACGCGATTTCTTCGCGATCGATGCCCATGGAGACGAGGACGGGGCCGATGGTGAAGGCGTTTTCGACGCCCGCATTGTCGAGCCACTGGCTCATGGCCTCTTCGGCGTCGGCCTGTTCCAGGCTGCTCAAGGCCGGAAGATTGCAGCCGCGGAGAGCGTGCTCGAGAAGATCTCTCATGCACTGGAGCTGGATGGGGGTTTTGGCCTTGCCGCTGTTGCGCAGGCTGAGCTGCTGGAGACGGAGGAGATTCTCGCGGAGTTGTGTGGCGGCGCGCTTGGCGGCGGCGCCGGGATTGTTGAGCTCGTGCATGAGGCCGGCGGCAAGAGTTCCGAGAGAGACCAGCTTTTCGCGATGGAGCGCTTCAACCTGATAAGCCTGAAGACGCACCGCGCTGTCGGCAAGAACTGCCTGGCGGACGGCCGGGCAGCAGGCCAGGAGCGACCAGAAATCCTGCTCGCTGAAGCGGACGAGAACGGAGTTCTGCGAAGTAAGGACGCGAAAGGGCGACTTGCCGCGCCCGCTGAGCAAAGGGACTTCTCCGAAACCTTCGCCGGCGTGCACAATGCCGACGAGGGTCAAAGTGCCGTCGGCTTCAGGGCGCTTGGCATAGACTTCGCCCTCGAGAAGGAGCCAGTAATAGCTCCACGGTTGATTGGGCTCAACAAGCACGGAGCCCACGCCCGCGGTGATGCGCTCGACATGATCGACGCCGGCGATGGCGTCAAATGGCGTGGAAGCAAAGATGCGGGTTTGTGGAAGGACCTGGGCGAGATCCTTTAATGGGATCTTCTGGGCGTGGATCGGTTGGACTTCTTCGCTCATCGTGTTCTTTGCACTCAATCCAGAATCCAAGGGCGCATGCTAGAACCCCGCCAGATACTGGTGCATAAACTGGACCGCGATGGAACCCTCCCCGACCGCGGAGGCAACCCGCTTGATGGAGCCGGAACGCACATCACCGGCGACAAAGACGCCGGGAACGCTGGTTTCGAGCAGGAACGGTTCGCGCTTATCGCTCCACAGATCGGGGAGCTTACCGCCGTTGCGCAAATCGGGCCCAGCCAAAATGAATCCTTTCTCGTCACGCAGAATGCATTGCGGCAGCCACGCGGTGACGGGCGCGGCGCCGATGAAGACGAAAAGCGAAGACGCCGGCACCTCGACCTCGCCTGACGGACCGCTGAGCCGGAGCGAAGTTAAGTGTTCGTCGCCGATGGCCTCAACCACCTGCGTGGATGCCTCCACCACAATATTCGATGTGCGAGCGATCTCATCGATCAAGTATTTCGACATGGTGGCGGAAAGCCCCGCCCCTCGCACCAGCATGGTTACTTTTGTGGCATATTTGGCGAAGTACAGGGCGCCCTGACCGGCGGAGTTGGCGCCGCCAACCATGAAGACCTCTTCATTCTGGCAGGCGAGTGCCTCAACAAGGGCTGCACCGTAGTAGATACCGCGGCCAGTGAGCCGCTCCGCGCCGGGGATTTCAAGCTTACGATACTGGACGCCGGGCGCGAGAAGGACGCAATGGCTGGATACCTCACGGCCGTCTGCGAGCTTGAGGAAGCGGTACTGGCCGTCGATGCGCATGCCGGTGGCCCGCTGAGTGACAAACTCGGCGCCAAAGCGCGAGGCCTGGGCATAGGCACGGCGACCGAGGTCAGCGCCGGTGACGCCGGAAGGAAAGCCGAGGTAATTCTCAATGCGAGAGCTCGAGCCGGCCTGTCCGCCGGGTGCTTCCGGCTCAATCACGACGGTGCGGAGGCCCTCACTGGCACCATAGACGGCGGCAGCGAGTCCGGCCGGACCAGCACCGACGACGACAATGTCGTAGAAATCCTGGGCGGCCTGAACGCGAAGGCCGACGCGGACGGCAAGAGTCTCAAGATCGGGATCGACGAGGAACGTGCCGTCAGCAAAGATGACCACGGGAAGCTTTTGGGGGTCGAGGGCGCGATCTTCGAGAAGCTTTGGCCCTTCAGAGCCGGCGGCAACATCGATCCATCTATAGGGCACATGATTGCGGGACAGGAAGTCGCGCAGCCGGTGATCGTTGAGCGACCAGCGGTGGCCAAGGACGCGCAACCCTTCGAATGGCGGCTGGAAGCCAGCCTTCCAGTCATCGAGGAGATCGTTCAGAACGGGGTAAAGCTTCTCCTCTGGTGGGTCCCAGGGCTTGTTGAGGTAGTAGTTGATGCGGGCGGAATTGATGGCGCGGATGGCAGCTTCGGTGTCAGCATACGCGGTGAGAAGGACGCGACGCGCATCGGGATAGATGGTGCGCGCTCGCTCGAGCATTTCGACGCCGCTCATTCCGGGCATGCGCTGATCACTGATCAGCAAAGCGACCGGCTCGTCGCGCGACTTGAGCTGGGCCAGCGTGTCAAGGGCGGCGGGGCCGCTGGCGGCGCGCATGACGCGATACGTGGCGCCATATTGGCGGCGCAGATCCTGGACCACAGCTTCGAGCACGCTTATGTCGTCGTCGACCGCCAGCAGGATTGGCCTTGCCATAAGGGAAGTGTAGTGCCTGAAGGTCCCATGATCGAACCGCGCCATTTCGCAACGGGCCGCGAGCCTGGGGTGGTGAGGGGCGCGGCGTTGCCCGCGGGAGTGTTGAGCTCTCGAGGCGACCGATTGCGCTGGTCCCAATTTAGTTAATGGTCTCCCCGACCCCGGCCAAGGGTTTTTGGTACCCTAATTTGACCCGGAGGCTGTAATCTCAGACATAGCCGCACCGCAGCCGTAACATGGGGCCAGGGAGGGGAGTGGGCCGGGTCTTCAAGAACCGGACCGGCGGAGGCCAGATCTGTAGCAATTGGAGACATTCCCAAGACTCGAGTCATACTGCCGATAGGGGCGAATGAGGCGGATGGCGGAGCAAGTGGATGTCGCGGAGGGCCTGGCGGATGGCGGAGCGAAGGGGCCCAGTTGTTCCCATGAGATGAGGGGCAGGCAGGAAACCGAATGAACAAGATCATACTGGCAGATTCGCAGGCGATCTTCCGGGCCGGCACCGCCAAGGTTCTGGCCATGGACGAGGACTTGCGCATCATCGCGCAATGCACCGATCTTGAGCGGATGTACCATGCTGTAACGACCTTCCCCAATTCCATCGTTCTCTTTGCCGCTTCGCTGCAACCGGACTTCACGAGACTGGGCATGCTGCTGGAGACTACGAACAGCCGCGGCATTGTGATCGCCGAGAACAACGAAAATGCGGCCTCCTATATGCAGCAGGGATTTCGCGGGGTGGTGTTCCGCAGCGTAACAGGACCCGCCTTGGTGGAGTGTGTGCGGCGCGTTGCGGCGGGAGATTCGTGGCTGCCGACGCAGTCAGCGCCGCCGGAGGCGATCGAAGAGGATCTGGTGGGAGCGCGAGTGCGCGACCGGCTAACGCCGAAGGAGATGCGCATTGTGGCGCTCATTGTGCAAGGCTGCAAGAACCGCGAGATCGCCATTCGGCTGAAAACCACCGAGCAGGTGATCAAGAATTATCTGCGGTCGATTTACGACAAGACGGGCGTGGGCGATCGGCTGGAGCTGGCGCTGTTCACCATCCATCACCGCGTGCTGGCGAAGGCGGCTGCGGAAGTGGGGAGCAAACTGGAAGCCGAAAACCAGGCGGCAAACCAGGCCGCGAGCCAAAGCGCTTCCGGCGCCATGGCGTAGGACAGGGGCAAGAGAAAAGCGGAGCCAGCGGGGTTAGCGGTGCTGGCGAAGCCAGGGAACTCCGGACAGCAGACGGCAGAACAGGCCGCGAGGAAAAAGTCAGGCCAAGGCCGGCAACTCAAGGCGCAGTGAAGAGCTGCGCAAACCCAATCGACAATTTGAGACTCTGTTGCGCTGTGGCGCGGGGCGATGCCTGCCGGCGTCAGCCGGCGTGAACCAGGCTGAAGGCAAGAATCAATAGAACGATCAGGCTGATGACTGTGTAGAGGCGATCGCGTTCCAGAGCGAAGCCTGCGAGGGCAACCGCAACCCGCGCGACGGGGGTAGCGATGAGCAGCACCAGGCCGAGTTGAATAAGACCCTGGCTTTGCAACTGTGCGGCGGAGCGGACGATGCCCGAGAGCGAGAGCAGAGCGGGGCTGCCCGGCCCAAAACTGCGATAGTCCACACGGCCAGAGTGACTTTGAATGAGGTAGAGAACTCCACCCGCAAAGACGGTTGCGGCGGCCACGAGAACGCCGGTTCGCAAAAGGCGGCTAATGATGGTCTCAAGGCGGCGATCATTCATGCGGATTACACCCTGCCTGTAATGCCGTTGAAAATCATCTCGACGGCTAAAGCCAGAATCACGAAGGCGAAAACAGCGCGCAGGGTACGGACTCGAGCGTGCACGAGGACCTTGGCGCCGAGCAATGCGCCGGCCAGAACGCCGAGCATCACGGGCATGGCCACGCGGGGATCGACGAATCCGCGGCTGAGATAGATGCCGGCGCTGGCTGCTGCGGTTACGCCGATCATGAAGTTGCTGGTGGTGGTGGAGACTTTGAAGGGAATACGCATGACCCGGTCCATGGCAATGACTTTAATGGCGCCGGAGCCGATGCCGAGGAGGCCGGAAAGCGCACCGGCTCCGAACATGAGGCCAAAGCCCGCGGGGACGTGGCGTACACCGTATTCCTGGAGTTTGCCGCCGGCGGGGTAGGTTCCTCCCAGGCGGAGGCGGCGAGCGAGCGAATCGGATTCGACGATGGGGTCGCCTTCCGGCAATCCCTTGAAGGAGTGGTACGCGGCCTGGATGAGGACGAGGCCGAAAATGATGGCGAGAGTATGAGTACCAATGCGGCCGGCGAGAAAGGCGCCAAGAATCGCGCCCAGCGTGGTGGCGATCTCGAGGAACATGCCAATGCGGATGTTGGAGAAGCCCTCACGAACGTAGGCTGCCGCGGCGCCTGAAGAAGTGGCGATAACGGACACCAGTGAAGCGCCGATGGCGTACCTAAAATTGACACCAAGCGCAAGGGTAAGCGCGGGGACGACGACCACGCCGCCGCCGAGCCCGGTGAGCGCTCCCAGAAATCCGGCCAGAAAAGAGAGAATCCAGACCATCGCTGTAAAGTCCCACGCTGTCATCGGTCTCCGCTGCGGCTTAGGCGGCGCAGGCGCCGGTTGTTGCGGCGTAGAACAGAGGCTAGAGCTTTTCGGCGACGCTCTTGGCCTGGGTATAAAGACACAGGTAATCGGGACCGCCCGCCTTGGAATCGGTCCCACTCATGTTGAAACCGCCGAATGGATGCGCGCCAACGATCGCGCCGGTGCATTTGCGGTTGAAGTAAAGGTTGCCGACGTGAAATGCTCCGCGCGCGGCAGCCATTCTTGCGAGATCGCTAGTGTAAACCGAGCCGGTGAGGCCATACTCGGTATTGTTGGCCACGCGGAGGCCCTCCTCAAAGCCCGCAACCTTGGTGAGAGCCAGAACCGGCCCGAAGATCTCCTCCTGAGCAATCACTCCGTGGGGAGGAGTTTCGGAGAAGATGGTGGGCTCAAGAAAGAAGCCACCATCGGCCGTGCCAGGCGCGTTGCCGCCGGCGATGAGCCTGCCTTCTTTCTTCCCGATCTCAATGAACCTCAAAATGGAGTCAACGGCAGCCTGATTGATGACCGGCCCCAAGTCGGGATTGGCGGCGGGATCGCCCATAGAGAGCGCGGCAACGCGCTCGCGCAGGCGCTCGAGAAAGACCTCGTAGATTTCGGCTTCAACGATGGCGCGAGAACAGGCCGAACATTTTTGCCCGCTAAATCCGAAGGCCGAAAAGACCACCCCCTCGACAGCAGAGTCCAGGTTGGCATCGCTGCAGATGAGAATCGAGTTCTTGCCGCCCATTTCGAGGATGGTGCGCTTGATCCAGATCTGGCCGGGTTGCGCTTGGGCGGCACGCACATGAATCTCAAGGCCGACAGCTTTGGATCCCGTAAAGGCGATGAAGCGGGTTTTGGGGTGCTCGACGATCGCGTTTCCGAAGGACGAGCCGGAGCCGGGGCAGAAGTTGACCACGCCATCGGGAAGGCCCGAATGTTCGAGGACCTCGACGAAACGGGCAGCGATGGTCGGCGAATCGCTCGAAGGCTTGAGAATGACGGTGTTGCCGGCGACGATGGCGGCGGCGGTCATGCCGGCCATGATGGCAAAGGGAAAATTCCAGGGCGAGATCACAGCGCCTACGCCGAGAGGGATGTAGAGGAGCTCGTTGCGCTCGCCGGGGAACTGGATGGGTGTTGTGGCGGCGGCGAGGCGCAGCGCTTCGCGGGCGTAGAACTCGAGGAAGTCGATGGTTTCGCCGACGTCGGCGTCGGCCTCGGCCCAATTCTTGCCGACTTCGTAAATGATCCAGGCCATGAATTCAAACTTGCGCTCGCGAATGATGGCGGCGGCGCCGAGGAGCAGGGAGACGCGCTCTTCGGTTGAGCTCCGGCTCCAGGACTCGTAAGCGCGAAGCGCGGTGGACATTGCAGGCTCAACCTGCGCGGCGCCGGCTTTCTGGTGAATGCCGACGACCTGCGCGGGCCGCGCAGGATTGATGGAGCGAATTCTCTCGGCTGTTTTGAGACGCTTGCCGCCAATAATCAGGCTGTACTCCACGCCGAGGTGCGAGGCCACGTGGTCAAGCGCGCGGCGCATGGAGCGCTGATTTTCAGGATCGCTGAAGTCGGTAGCCGGTTCGTTCGAGAAAACGCCTTGAGGCGAGCGTGGCTGTATAGCGGGAGAGAGGCCTGCGATTGCCATATCGAATTCAGTTTAGTCCACAAAGCAGCGCGCAGGAACGAAGGCTGCTGCACGAATGGCGGGGCGCAGGCACCGCCGAGGCCTGGGCGTTTTGCGGGGGCACCGGGACGGGACTAAGATGGCTCTGAAGCTCCGCGGACCTGGACGTGAAATGCGGCAACGGGGTTCCAGCGGGCGCGAAAGCTCGATCCCGCGAAGCGACGATGACTTCCTCGAGCGATCCTGACGCCGGAGAAATGGCCATGCCGGAGATGGAAGACGCAAAGATAAGCGCAAGCAAAGAGCATCGGATCACAAGGCGCCGGTTCATTCTGGGCGTGATTGCAGGCGGCGCGGTCGTAGGCGCAGCGAGCTACAAAATCCTGTCGCCGGGCGGGCGTACGCGCGGCGCGGGCGAGCGGTGGATCACACTGAACGTGAATGGAAGGATGCGCCGCGTGGAAGTGATGAGGCAGGAGACGCTGGCGTGGACGTTGCGCTACAAGCTGGGATTGACGGGAACAAAGCTGGGGTGCGACCGGGCGGAGTGCGGCGCGTGCACAGTGCTGATCGACGATGTACCGCACTACAGCTGCTCGGTGCTGACGAATACCGTTCGCGGCAAGAGGGTTACGACGATTGAGGGATTGGCGGGCGCTGACGGAACGCTGCATCCGGTGCAGCAGGCGGTGGTCGATGAGCAAGGGTTCCAGTGCGCTTTCTGCATGTCGGGGTTCATCATGTCGGCGGTCGGGTTTCTGAAGAAGCATCCCGCACCGACGCGGACCGAACTGGCGCATGGAATCAGCGGCAACCTTTGCCGGTGCCAGGACTACAACAAGATCCTGGACGCGATGATGCGTGGGGCCGAATACATGAGGAGGGCGTAGGCCGTGGCGGACGCCGTGCAAACAAACGCGAAGAGGATCGAAAGCGCGGAGCCGCGGCCGTTTGGCTCCGGATACAAGTTGATCGGCAGGGACTACACGACGCCCGACATGATGGCGAAGGTGACGGGGCGATCGAGGTACGCGGAGGATTTTCGCGCCGAGGGCATGCTGTTTTGCCGGCTGGTGCTGAGCCCGATGCCGCACGGGCGGATCAAGCACATTGACGCGAGCGAAGCGCTGGCGATGCCGGGCGTGAAAGCGGTGCTGACGGCCGATGACATACCTGCGCAGGCGGATTATCTGGACGATAACGGACGGACGATCAAGGCGAGCAAGTGGGGCGAGCGGGCGCTGACGAATGAACCGATGTACCAGGGAGATCCGATTCTGGCGGTGGCAGCAGTGAATGAGCTGACGTGCGCGGAGGCGATCGAGAGGATCAGGATCGAGATGGACCCACTGCCGTTTGTGATCGATCCCCTGGACAGCCTGCGGCCAGGCGGACCGAATCCGCTTAAGGATGGAAATGTATGGGTGAGGCCGAAGCCACCGGCGACCGGCGGTCCTCAGGTGAGCGAACTCAAGTGGACGGATGCGGACTTTGCGGAGTACGAGCAGGGACGATTGCCGATGGGCGAGGCGCCGGATACATGGTCGTATGGCGATCTGGAAGCTGGATTCAGAGGTGCGGCGCTGGTGCTGGATGAGTCGTTCGTGACGCCGGACGTGAGCCACCAATGTTTGGAGTCGCGGACGGCGATGGCGCATTGGCAGAACAGCAAGCTTTATTTGCATACGGGCACGCAGAGCACTTACCAAACTGCGCCAGCGATCGCGCGATGGATGAATTTGACGCCGGACCAGGTTGTTCTGGTGAGTGAATACACGGGCGGAGGGTTCGGAAGTAAGGTGACCGGCACGGTGATCATGATCATTCCGGCGATTCTGTCGCGAAAGCTGAATGCACCGGTCATGATGCGCATCAGCCGCGAGGAGGAACACTTTATCGGGAGAGCGCGGCCAAGCATCGCCGGCCGGGCGAGGATCGGGTTTGCGAAGGACGGGCGAATCACGGCTTTGGATTTTTATACGGTGACGAACAGCGGTGCATACGATGAAGCGAGCGATGGCGGATCCGCGGGCAGGATCGTTTCGCTGCTGTATCAGCCGACGGCGATGCGATGGCGCGGCGTCACGGTGATGACAAATACGCCGACTCGCAGCGCGCAAAGCGCGCCGGGAGGAATGCAGGGGATTGCGATTATCGAGCCGGTTCTGGCGAAGGCGGCGCGGAAACTGGGCGTGGACCAAGTCGCGCTGCGCCGGGTGAATTGTCCCGAGGGCAAAGCGGAATACGCCGCGCCGAACCGCGATGGCAAGCGACCTCACGCGACAAGCTGCTTTCTCAAAATGGCGTTGGACCGCGGGGCGGAGCAGTTCAGGTGGCAGGAACGCATGGCGCGGCCGAAGCGCATGGGTACGAAGGTGCGCGGCGCGGGGGTTTCACTGAGCTGCTATGTGGGCGGGACGATCGGGTTCGACGGGCTGCTGGTGATCACGCGAGAGGGGAGGGTGCAATTCCATTCCGGGATCGGCAACCTGGGGACCGAGTCGGTGATGGACGTACACCGCGCCGGGGCCGAAGTGCTGGATGTGCCTTGGGAGATTTGCGACGTGGTGTGGGGCGATACTTCGCGGGTGATGCCGTACACATGCGCGTCAGGTGGCAGCCAGACAACACATGCGATGACCCGAGCCGCGTTTGCGGTGGCGACAACGGCGCGCCAACAGCTGAAGGAAGTTGCAGCCAGGTCGCTGGGCGGAAAACCGGAAGATTACGAGGTTCGGAATGCGCGCGTGTTTCGCAAAGACGGAGCCGGAATAAGTTTTGCGGAGGCAGCGCAGAAAGCGATTGAACTGGGCGGAATTTATGACGGGCACCAAGCTCCGGCAGATGTGCACAAGGTGACAAAATCGGCCGTTGCCGCGCTGGCCGGGCAGGGACTGGTGGTAGCTGCGCGGGACAATGCGCCGCGCGACGGCGATACATACTCATTTGTGGCGAGCTTTGCCGAAGTGGAAGTCGATGTGGAAACGGGGAAATACTTCATCACCGATTTTCTGGCTTACGGCGACGTGGGGACGGTGCTGCATCCACATTCGCTGGGCGGACAGATGCTGGGACGGTCGACATTGGGCATCGCGCACGCCATCGGACAGAAGTGGGTCATCGACCCGGAGTATGGAGCGACGGTGGCGAAGCGGTTCTACCAGAACAAGCCGCCGACGATTCTGGATGTGCCGGTGGACATGCAGTGGGCGGCGCTGAACATTCCCGACCCGGAAACGCCCGTGGGCGCGCGCGGCGTGGGCGAGCCGCCGGTCGGCGGAGGATGCGCGTCAATTCTCAATGCGTTGAGCGATGCGTTGGGCGACGAGATTTTTCAGCGGGCGCCAGTGAATGCGGACACGATTCTGGCGTCGCTGGATGCGGGAAGGCCGATGCAGCATCCGCTCATGGGGAGCATCTAAAGGCGGGGATCAAGGGAACGAGGGAACAAGGGACCAGGCGATAACGGCACAAGGGAATGGAACTTTGGCGCGTTGGGAGAATTCGGGATCTGGCAATCGGGACGGACGACAGCGGAGTGGAGTGAGCGATGGCGGTCATTCGAGATGTAATGCCGGCTTTTGAGCTTTTGCAGCCGGACACTGCCGCAGATGCGCAGAAGCTGCTCGAGGAACACGGCGAAGATGCGTGGGCGATGGCCGGCGGGCTGGATAGCTTTGACTGGCTGAAGGACCGCATCAAGAAGCCAAAGGTACTGGTGGACTTAAGCGGCGTCGAGGAATTGAAGGGCATTCGCGTGAGCAGCGACGGCGTGGAGATTGGCGCGATGACCACGCTGACCGAGGTTGCGAATCATCCGGCTATCCGAGGTGAGTATGGCGTGCTGGCGCAGGCAGTGGATGTGGTGGCTTCCCCGCAGATTCGCAATCAAGGCACGCTGGGCGGGAACGTGTCACAGGATGCGCGGTGCTGGTACTACCGAGGGGGATGGCCGTGCTACCGCGCGGGCGGAAACATTTGTTACGCGGATACGCCGGTGGGACGCAACCGAGAGCACGCGATATTTGGCGCCAATCGCTGCGTGGCCGTACACCCTTCGGACTCGGCGCCGGCGCTGATTGCGCTGGACGCGAAGTTCGTGATGCAGACGCCGAAGGGCGAGCGCGTGGTGGATGCGGAGGATTACTTTGTTGGCCCGGAGCTGAACATTACGCGGCTGAACATTCTGGGGCCGGGCGATCTGCTCACCGCGATTCGAATTCCGGCGACGTGGGCAGGCGCGAATTTCTATTTCGAGAAGGTGCGCGACCGCAACGTATGGGACTTTCCGCTGATGAATGTGGCGTCGGCGATCAAGTTATCGGGCGAGGCGATCGGTGACATCAGAATTGCCGTGAACGCGGCTGCGCCAAAGCCGATGCGGCTGAAATCCGTTGAAGACGCGGTGCGGGGCAAGCCGGGAAATACCGAGACCGGAGAGATGGCGGGCCGACTCGCGGTTGAAGGCGCGGTGCCGCTGCAATTCAATGCTTACAAGATTCCGCTGATGAGGAGCCTGGTGAAGCGCGCGATCAGCGGCGTAGCTCCTCCGCAATGGACGCAGGACGCAGCCATCTTGAACGATGCGGCGCGGGAGGCGACATGGCGCAGTTGATCCAGTGGGCGACAAGCCCGTGGGGACAGACGGTGCCGACGCACATCGCCTGGGGGCTGATGTGGGTGGCCGTGATCGGGGGCTTGTTTTTCATGATTGTGCATTCGCTTTACCTGATCGTGGTGAAGCCTCCCAAGCGATTGGCAGAGCGGACTGGTGAAGCCGGGGCCGCGGGAATTCCGGAGCGTGTGCCGAGGCACTCGCTTGCGGCGCGGCTATTTCACTGGATCATGGCGGCGTCGATGTTTACGCTGCTGTTTACCGCGTTCTTGCCGAAGATGGGCGTGCAATTCAATTGGGTTCTCTATCACTGGATCGCAGGATGCGTGCTGACGGTTGCGATTGTCTATCACATTGTTCACGCGTCGTTTTACCTCGATTTCTGGTCTATCTGGCCGGATAAGATCGATCTGCGCGACGCCATGAATCGCGTGCGGCGATTTTTCGGCAAGGAAGCGCCGCCCCCCGCCAGGTTTGCCAAATATCCGCTGGAAAACAAGCTGTATCACGGCGTGATCATGCTGGCGGGATTGGCAGTGACAGTCACAGGGCTCTTTATGATGAAGCGCGTACGGACCGGCATCTTCACACGGAATCCCTATCTCTTCAGCGATATGACATGGGGACTGATGTATGTGCTGCACGGGCTGGCCGGGGTGGGGCTGATCGCACTGGTCATGGTGCACGTGTACATGGGAATTCGACCGGAAAAGTTGCCCATTACGAAATCGATGATCTTCGGATGGATGAGCCGGGACTTTTATTTAGAGGAACATGACACCGGACGATGGGTTGTAAAGCGTCCTGATGCTAAAGCGAAAGAGGGTTATGCCGCAAGCGATGTCGACTGAAATCGAGCGACAGTGCGAAGCGATTGAGGCGTGCTACGAATACACGCTTTCTTATGCGGCGCGCGGATTGCCGAGCGACGATGGGAACGGTGCGGGCAGCCTGCTGCGCGACCACCTGACACGGGCTGCGGCGGCGATGCACGGACTGGCGCGAAACTGTGCGGATGCTTTGGAACGAGAGCAATTTGAGCCAGCGGAAAAGTACAAGGCGTTTTTCGAAGTGCTGAATGGTGATGCCGAGCGCGCGGCTGCGGCGGTAGAGCTGGTGCTCGCGCAGCCGGCGATCGGCGCCCAGTTGATTGACAATTTAAACGCGTCCATCCATTTGCGCGCGCTGCTCGCAGATCTTTTTCTGGTAACCGAGATTCTGGACAGGCAGCCGACTCGGGCGCGAGCGCAGGCCGCGAATGGAAGCACGCCCTGAGCGCACAGTCGAATGTATTCGCGACAAGTTCTCGATCATTTTGAGCACCCGCGCAACGCAGGAACGGTGCCGGACGCGGACGCATCAGCACGGGTCGAAAATCCGGCCTGCGGCGATGTTCTGGAGATTATGTTGAAAATCGAGGAGGGGCGGATCGACAAGATTCGCTTCAGGGCAAAGGGCTGTGTGGCGGCAATGGCCTGCGGATCGGCGGTGACGGAGCTTGCGGGCGGCAAGACCGTAGCCGAGGCGAGGAAGCTAAGCCGGGAACAGCTGGTGCTGGCGGTTGGCGGACTGCCCGCGGCGTCATCGCATGCGAGTTGCCTCGCGATGGATACGCTTGCCGCGGCGTTGAAGCAGCTGGGGGACAAATCCTAGAGCGAAGGCGGAGGGGTTCCTGGGGCGCGCGCCCGGTAGTCTTCGGGCGTGTTGAGGCCGGATTTTTCAAGCGAATCGGGAACGGAAATGTAGGCGACGCGATCGGCATGTGCATGGAGGACTTCACGCGCGTTGCTTGAAATGGGCGCATCGAGGAAATGCGCGATCATCTCGCGCGAGACCAGAAGAGGATGGCCGTGCTTACTGTTGTTCTCGGGGACGACGGCCCAGACGCCTTGCGCATCCGCGCTCTGGAAGGAATCGCAGAGGCGCTCGAGGGAGGCGGCGCTCAGCGGCGGGCAGTCGACGGGCGTAATCATGGCGGAATCGCAGCCACGCGACAGAACCTCGCGCAAACCAACTTGAAGAGAGCTGAACTGACCGCGCTCAGGATTGGGATTGCGAACCATGTACGCGCCGCATGCGCCGGCTGTAATTCCAACGTCGTGAGCGTTGTTGCCTGCCACGACGACGACCAAACGCGTGAATGGCTCGAGCGCCAGGATGGCGGCGGACAGAAGCGTTTGGCCGGGCAGCGGGGTGGTGCCGCAAGGCGGCGGGGGCCAGGGAAGCTGCGCCTTGTCCGATCCCATGCGCGAAGACTCGCCCGCCGCGAGAATTAGGCCGCAGAGATTGACGGCGCTGGTCATATTGAAAAGATAGCAGGACGCGAAATGCGCCGGGCTACTTTTCAGTGGGGGCGGGGAGAGGATCGCTGGGCGCCGGTTCGGTTGCGGCGGCGCGCCTGCTGTTATGGAACCAGCTCATGCTGGGAAGGGCCCGTTCGCAGTGGCGGCGCACGGCAATGAGCTCCGCAACGATGGAGACGGCGATCTCTTCCGGCGTTATCGCGCCGATGTCGAGACCGACGGGCGAGTGGACGCGGTCAAATAGTTCTGAGCTGAGGCCCTGGCGCGTTAGCTCGCGAAAGACCGTGATGGCTTTGCGTTTGGAACCGATCATGCCAATGTAGCGCGCCGAAGTTTGCACCGCCCAGCGCAGAACGCGCATGTCGTCGCGATGGCCGCGTGTGGCAATGACGATGTAAGAAGACTCAGCCGGTGCGAGATCTTTAAGCGCCTGGTCGAAATCCTTGGCAATGACGGTGAGTGCGCCGGGGAACCGCTCGGAGTTGGCATAGGCTTCGCGGTCGTCGGCGACGATGCAATCGAATCCCGCGTTGCGGGCGGCTTTGAAGAGCTCGAGGGCGACGTGGCCGGCGCCAAAGATATAGAGCAGGGGAACGGGCAGCACAGGCTCGATGAAGATTTCGAGCATGCCGCCGCAGACGAGACCTGTATCGTACTTGGGATCCTGATTGAGATCGAAGCTAAGAGTACGGGGCTTTTCCTGAGCGATGACCTCGCGAGCGGCCTGCCAGACTTCGGCCTCAACGCAACCGCCGCCGATGGTGCCGGCGATGGAACCATCGTCGCGGATGAGCATTTTGGCGCTTTGAAAGGAGGGGATGGAGCCGCGTGAATTGACGATGGTAGCCACGGCCCCACGGTGGCCCTGGCGCTGCAGTTTCACGATCTCCTCGTAAATGTTCATCTGATTCGATTATTGGGTTGGCCAGGAAGTAAGTCAATCGGAGGCGGCGCGTGGTTGAGCAGACTGGCGCTCCTTTGCGGCGGATCAGCGAGAATGCTATTGCCGAACGGACTCGTTTGAGCTAATTTCTAAGACTCACACTCTTTTCCTCTGGAGGTGGCGAGCCATGCCCCGAGTTGTCCGATGTTCCATCATTCAAGCGTCGAATGCGGTGCCGGCGACCGAACCGCTGCCAGCGCAGAAAAAGGCGATGGTGGAGAAGCACGTGGGTTTGATTCGCCAAGCGGCCAGGGAGGGCGCGCAAGTCGTATGCCTGCAGGAGATCTTCAACGGGCCGTACTTTTGCGCGGAACAGGAGACGAAGTGGTACGAAACGACAGAGGCGGTTCCCGATGGCCCGACCGTCAAGCTGATGCGTGAACTGGCGAAGGAACTGCATGTTGCCCTGGTGGTGCCGGTCTACGAGGTGGAGCACGAAGGCGTGTTTTATAACACCGCGGCGATGATCGCAGGCGACGGCGCCTATCTTGGCAAATATCGCAAGACGCATATTCCCCATGTCGCGCCGGGTTTCTGGGAGAAGTTTTACTTTCGGCCGGGAAATCTGGGATACCCGGTCTTCGATCTGGGTTTCGCGAGGATAGGCATTTATATCTGCTACGACCGGCATTTTCCAGAAGGTGCGCGTTGCTTGGGATTGAACGGCGCAGAGATTGTCTTCAATCCATCGGCTACGGTAGCGGGCTTGAGCGAGTATCTGTGGAAGCTGGAGCAGCCGGCGCACGCCGCGGCGAACGGATACTTTATTGCGGCCATCAATCGCGTGGGGACCGAAGCGCCGTGGAACATCGGTGAATTCTACGGGACGAGCTATTTTGCGAATCCGCGGGGAAAGATTATTGCCGAAGCAAGCCGCGACAGGGACGAGGTGTTGACCGCGGACTTGAATCTGGACGAGATTGCGGAAGTAAGGCGGACGTGGCAGTTTTATCGCGACCGCAGGCCCGATCTGTATGGTCCGCTGGTCGCCTTGTAAGTGGAGGCAAAGGCATGAGCACGGCTGCAGCACTGGATGACGAGCAACTGCGGGCGCGGTTCGTCGAGCTGAAGCCGGCGCTGGCGGCTCAGGCGGCTCGGATTGAAGCGGACCGCTGCCTGAATTGCTTCGATGCGCCGTGCACGGCGGCCTGCCCGACGCATATCGATGTGCCGGGGTTTATCAAGCGCATTGCTTCGAAGAATCTGCGCGGGTCGGCGCTGCGGATTCTGGATGCGAATATCCTGGGAGCGAGCTGCGCGCGGGTTTGCCCGGTGGATGTGCTGTGCGAAGGGGCCTGCGTGATGAATCGACAGAACCGGAAGCCGATCCAGATTGCGCTGCTGCAGCGGCACGCCATGGATTTCTTCTGGTCGTCAGGGGAGACGATGCCGGCGGCTGCACCGGGGGCACACAAGGTGCGGGTAGCCTGCATTGGGGGCGGGCCGGCGTCGCTGGCGTGCGCTGCGGAGTTATGCCGCCGGGGCGCACGGGCGACGGTGATCGATCGGCGCGACCTGCCGGGCGGGTTGAATACCTACGGCGTGGCAGAATACAAGCTACGCGCGTCCGACAGCGTGCGAGAAGTGGAGATGATTCGGCGACTCGGCGTGGAGTTCAGATGCGGGGTGGAAGTGGACTCGGCTGATTCCCTGGAGGCGCTGGAAGCGGGGTTTGATTTCATATTCCTGGGATTGGGGCTGGGAGCGATGCAGCGGCTGAACATTCCGGGCGAGGAGTCGGAGGGCGTGATGAACGCTCTGGAGCTGATTGCCGCGTACAAAACGGGACACTTGCGCCAGCTGCACGGGACGGTGGCGGTAGTGGGTGCGGGAAACACGGCAATCGACGCGGCAAACGCGGCGCGCCGCCTGGGCGCGGAGACGGTCTACATGGTTTACCGGCGCAGCGAGGCGGAGATGTCGGCGTTCGATTTTGAGTATGAGCACGCCAAGCAGGAGGGTGTGCAATTCCTGTGGCACAGAAAGCCGGTTGCAATCGGGCGCGATGAGCCAGGCCGCTTGCTGCTGGAAACGGTACAGGTACGCGAGACGAACGGGAAGCTGGAAGTGGTTCCGGGTACGGAATCGGCGATTGCCTGCGATCTGGTAGTGCCGGCGATCGGGCAATCGCCGCTTACGCAGCTTTTACAGGATCTGCGCGGCGTTGAGATACGCGATGGGAAGATTGTGGCCGATCGCGGAACGGGTCGAACGGGGAATCCGAAGTACTATGCCGGCGGAGATTGCGTAAACGGCGGGCGCGAAGTGGTCGATGCGGTGGCCGGGGGCAAGCGCGCCGCGATGGCGATTCTGAAGACCGCGGAGGCGACCCATGCCTGACATCACCGTCCGGAATTTCGCAGGCAGCATCTACTCGCCGAATCCATTCTGGCTGGCGTCGGCGCCGCCTACCAACACGGGCGAGATGATCATGCGGGCCTTCGACGCGGGGTGGGGCGGCGCGGTGTGGAAGACAATCGGCGAGCCGATCACCAACGTCAGCTCGCGGTATTCCGCGGTCGATTGGAACGGTCAGCGGATCATGGGTTTCAACAACATCGAGTTGATCAGCGATCGGACTGTCGAACAGAACCTGCGTGAGATGGCGGAAGTGAAAAAGTGCCATCCGAGGAACGCAGTGATTGCATCGCTGATGGTCGAGTCGAACCGCGAGGCGTGGCACGAGATTGTAACGCGGACCGAGGATGCAGGAGCGGACGGTCTTGAGCTGAACTTCGGCTGCCCGCACGGGATGAGCGAGCGCGGAATGGGCTCGGCGGTAGGGCAGGTACCGGAGTACGCGCAGATGATTACGGAGTGGGTGAAGGAAAAGGCCCGGACTCCGGTGCTGGTGAAGCTGACGCCGAACATCAGCGATATTCGGACGGTGGGGCGTGCGGCCAAGCGCGGCGGGGCCGATGGGCTTTCGGCAATTAATACGATCAATTCGATTACCGGGATCGATTTGGATACGTTCACGCCGCGGCCGAATGTCGACGGAAAAAGCTCGCACGGAGGCTATTGCGGGCCGGCTGTAAAGCCGATCGCGCTGAACATGGTGCAGCAGATTCTATCGGACTCGGAGTCGGCGCTGCCGCTTTCCGGCATCGGCGGGATTGGGTCATGGCAGGACGCGGCGGAGTTTCTGCTGTTGGGGTGCGGGACGGTGCAGGTGTGCACGGCGGTGATGCACTATGGCTACCGGATTGTCGAGGACATGGCTGAGGGCCTGGACAACTGGATGCGCGAAAAGGGATTCAAGACGATTGAGGATTTTCGCGGGCTTTCCCTGAACCGCGTGACCGACTGGAAGCACCTGAACTTGAATTACAAAATCGTGGCTCACATCGATGAACAAAAGTGCATCGGATGCGATCTGTGCCACATTGCATGCTGGGACGGCGCGCACCAGTGCATTCATCTGGATCGGGTGAGCGGATCGGTGGACGGGCACGTGGAGCTGCATCGAACGCCGGCGATGGAGCAAGCGGAGAGTTTGGCGGCGATTGCGGAAACGCCGGTGACGCGCAAGGAGCGGGCGGCGGCGTTTGCGCAGGGACCGTATCCGACGCCGCTCGACCGGATTCCGCGGGTGGATGAGACGGAGTGTGTGGGGTGCAACCTGTGCTCGCTGGTGTGCCCGGTAGATGGATGCATCACGATGGTGCGGGTAGATAAAGACGTTGCTCCGCAGACGTGGGACGATCGGACGCGAGAACGCGCGTGCCCGGTTGAACCAAGCCGCTCTTAACGCCGACTAAGATGCAGCAACTCGAGGACGATGAGGACCGCAGTGCGCACAGCGCTCTGAAGGACCAGCTTCGGGCCCATCGAGCGCAGGTTCTTCAAAACTTCAATTCGATAGCATGGCAGCCATCCTCCGGAGACCGCGAGAATTGCGCAGCCGCGACAGAGCAATTTCATCGCCGCATTCCGGCACTCAGGAATTCTTCGTTGCAGATGGATCCCCATGAGAAAGTTCATGTGGCCGGTGACGCGGCGGTCGCGCGCCGCGATGTTCGTGTAGAGGTTCGCACCGTGGATTCGCTGAAGGGAGAGTACCTCGTCGAGGGCCAGGCCGGGGGACAAAGCGTAGCAGGCGGTCTTAATGTAATCATCGCAAAGTTGAATCGACTGCGCGTGCGGCATAGGGAGAATGCGCGTGAGCAGCGCGCGTCGAAAGCTGAGCCCCGAACTGGCGCTCTCAATGTCCGCCGGAAATTCTCCGCGGTGCATCGCCTCGCGGGCATCGACGAATCCGGCGGCGAAGTGCCGGTCTCTCGGGCAAAGCTCGGAGTGCGACTGGCGAAACAGGGGAAGATTCTCGAAGCACCAGCCGATCCCAGGATCCTGCTCAAAGACCTCTACGATCCGCATCACCTTTCCGGTGGTAAAAACGTCGTCAGCGTCGAGCAGGCAGATGATTTCACCACGGCAGGCAGCGAATCCGGCATTGAAGGCTGATGCCTGACCGCCGTTTTCTTTGAGAATTAATCGAACGCGGCTGGCGAAGGATTGCGCGACGGCCCGCGAGTTATCAGTTGAGCCATCGTCGACTACGATGATTTCCCGATTGGCGTAGCTTTGCGCGAGCGAGCTCTGAATGGCTTCGCGAAGAAAACGGCCGTAGTTGTAGTTGTTGATGAGTATGCTGACGAGCGGAGTCTGCCGATTATGATCGGTTTCGCGATGCTCATCGGAAAGAATCGTTCGATCCCGCGTATCAGTCATCTCGCCGAGTGTAACCAGGCAGCGCGCAGTTATTTGTCACCGGATTGTCAGAATCCAGCGCGAATGTTGCAGGCACACCGGGCGCGCTGGTTCAGCTCCTGGCCAAAATTCAGCCGGTTGAGTTCTCGCGATAAGCTAAAATTCCTTCATGCCGACGACACTCATTCAAAACGGAACGATCGTCAACGCCGACGCCAGCGTGAGGGCAGACCTGCTGATCGATGGCGCGACGATCAAGGAAATGCGCGCCGGTATTCCAACGAGGGCAGCTGATAAAGTGGTCGACGCGAGAGGGTTGCTGGTGCTGCCTGGCGGAATTGACGCGCACACGCATCTCGACATGCCATTTGGAGGGTCGAAGTCAGCAGACGACTTTGAGACGGGCACGCGCGCGGCGGCGATCGGCGGCACGACGACAATCGTCGACTTCGCGATCCAGGCGCGCGGCACGAAGATGCGCACGGCGCTCGATACATGGTGGAAGAAGGCCGAGGGCAAGGCATGCATCGATTACGGGCTGCACATGATCGTGACGGACCTGCCAGACGCCGGCCTCGAGGACATGGACGACATGGTGCGCGAGGGCGTGGCCAGCTTCAAGCTGTTCATGGCGTATCCCAACGTGCTGATGGTGGACGACGCGACGATCTTCAAAGCGATGAAGCAGACTGCAAGGAACGGCGCGCTGATTTGCATGCACGCGGAAAACGGATCGGTGATCGATGTGATCGTCCAGAAGGCCCTGGCGGAGGGGAAAACAGC
>JASHSG010000085.1 GCA_030040935.1 Acidobacteriaceae bacterium
ATGAGATCCCCAGCACTTCGATTCCCATGTGCCGCGCCACGATGGTCTCCGGTACGGTGGACATCCCCACCAGCGTCGCGCCCAACGCGCGGAAGGCGCGAATCTCAGCGGGCGTCTCGAAGCTCGGTCCCGGCGTGGCCAGATACACGCCCTCCTCCAGCGCGAATCCCTCTTCGTGTGCCTCCGCCTTGGCCAGCGCGCGCAGCGCCCCGCTGTATGCTTCAGTCATATCGAAGAAGCGCTGGCCGGCGCCGGCGCGAACCGTGAAGCGCGGCTCGTTGGGCCCGTTGAGCGGGTTCCAACCCATCAGGTTGATGTGATCGCTCAACAGGACGAGCTCGCCCACGCGAAGACCAGCCTGAATGCCGCCTGCTGCGTTGGTCAACACCACTGCGCGCACCCCGAGCATGCCCAAAACGCGCATGGGAAATGTGACTTCGAGCGGTGTGTACCCCTCGTAGTAGTGAACGCGCCCCTGCATGACGATGACTGGCGCACCGCCCAGCAGGCCGGCGACCATGCGGCCCGAATGCCCTTCAACGGTGGATTGCGGGAAGTGAGGGATCTCGCTGTAGGCGACGATGGTTGGATTCTCGACTGCCTCGGCCGCCGCTCCCAGCCCCGAGCCCAGAACGATGCCGACCTGAGCGTCGAGCGAGCGCAGCCGCTCGCCCAGAAAGGCGGCGGCCTCTGCGACCTCGTCGTAGTAAGTCATTTTCCTCGAACTTGCCAAACGCTTCCGAACATTCTACACACCGCTTTGCGGGCGAGCGGCTGTGCAAATGGCCTTTGGGTTCGGCCACGATCCAAATGAACGGGGCGTGAAATGATTCTGTCGCCCTCCGCGAGGTCAAGATTCGCGAATCAGGCGTGTGGTAATTTTCTAGTGTGCCCACCACCAAAACCTTGGCCCCTGGCCAACTTGAACCTGCTCAGCCAGGTTCAAAACGGTTTACCGTCTGGCATGCCGAAACGGCGATCCTCCTCGCTCTTGGCTATTCCGGGTATTATTTCTGCCGCTCCGACCTGTCCGTTGTGCTGCCCGATCTGATCCACGATATGGCGCGGCACGGAATGGCGCCGAGCGAAGCCGAGATTCGGCTCGGTTTCATCGCTTCGGTTGGCACGGTGGCCTACGCATTCGGCAAGTTTTTCTCAGGAGCCCTGGCCGACACCGGCGGCGGAAAGCGAAGCTTCCTGGGCGGAATGGCCGGCTCCATCTTGTTCACCATCATCTTTGCCGTGAGCGGAGGCATTCCGGTCTTCACGATGGCCTGGATCGGCAATCGCCTCTTCCAGTCGCAGGGGTGGGCGGCGCTGGTGCGCGTTTCTTCGCGCTGGTTCTCTTACTCGACATACGGCAGCGTGATGGCGGTCGTCAGCCTCAGCTTTCTATTTGGCGATGCGGGTTGCCGATGGACGATGAGCCGGTTGATGGCTCGTGGCGTGGGCTGGCGCGGCGTGTTCTTCTTTGCTGCCGGCGCGCTCGCGCTTCTGATGTTCACTTGCCTTTTTCTCCTCCGCGAGGCGCCCGAAGAGCGAGGCCTTCCCGCGCCGGAAGTGAATCCGGCAAATGTGTATGCGGACCAGGAATCTGCGGGCCGCGGACCGGCGAGGATCGGGGCCATCCTGCGGCCGCTGCTGACAAGCTTCGCATTCTGGATGGTGTGCGTGCTCGCGTTCGGCACGACGCTCTTGCGTGAGACCTTCAATCTTTGGACGCCAACCTACTTCGTGCAGTTCGCCGGTCTCGCGTCGAGCGTGGCGGCGAGCCGCAGCGCGTTGTTTCCATTGTGCGGCGGAATCTCGGTCCTGCTGGGCGGATTTCTGAGCGACAGGCTTGGACCGAATGGACGCAACATCCTCGTTGTTGCGGGCATGTCCGCCTGCACCGTGTGCCTGGCCTTGATGGGCCGGGCTCCCATGCACGCGGGACCTCTCGAGCCGTCGATCCTGGTGGGATTGGTGGGCTTCACCCTGCTTGGGCCGTATTCGTATCTCGCCGGCGCCATGTCGCTCGATTTCGGCGGGCAGCGGGGAAGCGCAACAGCCGCCGGAATCATTGACGGCTTCGGCTATCTGGCGGGCTGGATTTCGGGCGATACCGTCGCACGCATTGCGGTCGCGTTCGGCTGGCGGACGGCGTTCTTTGTGCTCGCCGGCGTCTCGTTGCTCACCGCCCTGGTGGCGCTGGTCTTGGCCGCGCATCAAAGAAACCAAAGAACTAAGCGCGCATAAGCTGCGATTCCCTGGTGCCCGGCGCGGGCTGACGAATCGCCATCCGCAGACCCTTGAATCACCAATCAGCCAATGTGATGTAGGTCACTGTGGGAGTCGGACTGATTTGGTCCTATATAGCAAAGGGCGCCTCACCTCGAGCTGGGGACCAGATTCAATCGATGGTCCCGCCGCGCATAAGAGCTCGTTACGGCGCCGATTGGAGGTCTCCCGTGAACGGCCGGGCTTTATTCGTCTTTGTTCTCCTGGTTCTGGCGGGCACGTACGCATTGCAAGCGCAGGATGTGCAGGGATTCCGCATTGGCGGCTTGGTGCACGATTCGACGGGTGGAGTGATTCCGGGCGCCGATGTCAATCTGCGGATGGCCGGAACCGGCGCGCCACTTTCGCAGATAACCGATGGGGAAGGCCGATTTGAAATCGCCGTTCCCGTCGCTGGCGGCTATGCAGTCACAGTGAGCACGCCCGGGTTTACGCCTTTCCGCGGCCTGGCCGTGGTGAGCGCTGCGGCGCCCAGCGCCGATATCGACGTGACGCTGACGGTAAGCAGTATTGCCGAGACGGTGGAGGTGACGGCAAATGCTTTGGCGGCTGAGACGACGAGCACGCAACTGGGCGAGACTTTGCAAGCGAAGAAGATGGAGAGCGTGCCGCTGAACGGGCGCAGCTTTACCGACTTGATGGCAGTGCAGCCGGGAATCGTGCCGGTAAACACGTCGCAGCCGGGTGCGGTAGAGATGACGGGCGTGGCGACCACGCCGCCTTCCGGCGACGCGAATCCCGGGAACCTGTCGATCAGTGGGCAGCGCGAAAATTCAAACGGTTTTCGCGTGAACGGCGCCGACGTTGAAGAAGACGTGAACATGGGCACGTCGATCGTGCCCAATCTCGACGCGATCGACAGCTTTCAGGTGCTGACTTCGAACTTCGACGCGGAGTATGGCAACTCGAGCGGCGGGCAGGTGCTGGTGATCACCAGGAGCGGAACGCCGCAATTGCACGGCAGCGCGTTTGAGTTTTTGCGCAACACGGCACTTGATGCGCGAAATTACTTCTCGTCGAATCGCGCGGCGTACCGGCAAAGCCAGTTCGGAGGGTCACTCGGCGGCGAGCCGTTCGCGCGCGGCGTGATGCTGTTTGG
>JASHSG010000086.1 GCA_030040935.1 Acidobacteriaceae bacterium
ACTGATCTTCGCGCGAAGCCTCTATGATCGTGGCGGGAATCGTAACCTGGCCAAGCGCCAAAAAGGCCTCGATCCGACCCTGCCCGCAGACAAGGTCATATTGAGTTCCATCTTCGGAGGGGGTTCGCTTGGTGATCGTAATCGGTTTTTTTAGCCCGACTGATTCAATGCTGTTGACAATCGTCAGGAATCTCTTCCGGCTGCGCGTCCTGGGATTGACTATTCGGATTTCGGATATGGGCACATCTTGGAGAGCTTTGGTCTTCATGCGGCTTCTCCAACCCGCGCTCTGCGGCTGATTCGATATAAATGATTCAGACTTTCAAAGCGATAAACATCGAGAATCAGCGGGTTGTCGGGCGCGAGACGAATTCTTGCGCTCAACGCATCTTCTCGGGGCAAAAGGTAATAGTCAAAAATGCTCTTGTTATCTTGAGTCATTCTCGCGGCAATGGTCACGTCGCAATCAGTGGACCGTTCAAGTCGAATCAGCCAACTGAGGCGTCCACTGGCTCGGATCTGGCATCGCGAAATGACAAGTGTGGCGGTGAAGTCACGATTGATCGTCAATACGTCCGTGCTGGGGTCTCTCTCGACGTGCGCACCGTTCGCTACGAGCTCGCCGATTATTTCGGTTACATGCTGAGTGTGAAGCCGTCGCAGGAATCGATTGACCTCAATGTACTCGTAGTCCCGATTCGGCGTGTATCCGATCAATGAATAGGCGCGGCGCATGTCCCCAAAACGGGTTTTATAAGCGCTACTTGATGGCATGTCTTCGACTTCGTCAATTAATATTGCCGACAGCCTGCCCTTTGTGCTAAGGAGATTTCGGAGCTTGTCAAGCATTTCTTCATTCGAAAATCTCTGGCTTCTTTGCTGAATGATTTCGCCAGCTTTGCTAAATATGGTTGGGTCAACGAGTGCCGGGAATGCTCCGTCTTTGCGAACCCACATGGCCTCAGGATTCACTACCCGGCGTTGTTTGAGCTTAAACGATCGGCGATTGTAGACATTTGCGCCAATGTATTTCGGATTAATCAGGATTTGATGCACCAAGCCACGAGTCCAAGAGCGCCCCAATCCGGTTGGCACTTCTTGCCGATTAAGATCATCGGCGATTTGTCTCTCCAGTTTTCCTTCATGCACAAAGTCTGAATATATGCGCTGAACGACTTGCTGTTCTTCCTTAGGCCCGGGGACCAACACAACACGGTCCGTTTGAATGTTCTTTCGGTGGCCCAATTCGAGAATTTCCTTTGGACGATGTTCCTCGTCAATGAGCAGGCGACGGAGGCCATACCCCGCAACCCCGCCTTGTCTATAGCCAAGCTCGATGAGGCGACATTGTCCAGCAAAGACTTTAACGGACAATTCGCGGCTATATTCTCCGGCCATCGTGCGCTTGATGTTCTTGAGAATCACCGATGGCAGGCTTCCATCATTTGTGAACTGCTCAGCGCAATAGTGAATTGCGACTCCCGCGCGCTTGCAGACATATTCCCAATAGCCGCTCTCGTCGGCATCTTGAAAGCGACCCCATCGGCTAATGTCGTATACCAAGATCACGCTGAAATCGGCTTGCCCGGTTTGAACTTCGGATAGGAGCTGGAGCAACCCCGTTCTGCCCTCGAGATTCAATCCGCTCTTGCCGTCGTCAGCATAGGTACGAACGATACTCATCCCGTGTTCTTTGGCATATTTTGTGATTGCATCCGCCTGGTTCTGCGTCGAATAGCGTTGGTGTTCAGTGGACATACGCACGTATTGGGCCGCTCGGATGGGATTTTCCGGCGAATTGGGGTGGGGTGTAAGCAACCTGCGCGAATGCACCAATGGCAGCTATTGTTTTTGGTGGGGTAGAAGTGGCGACATGCCAACTTTAAAGCGCGGATGGTAAATACTTGAATAGAGGTTTGTGAATACTGGAGAAATATTGCTTTGGGACAATCGATAGAGGTCGTGAAATCAACTCTGCAGGCGCTAAGCGGCAAACTGATGGGTGGGTGATACAAAATACCTGGCCTGAGGTGCGATCAGTCTTGGGGTGAGCATCTTCCACCAATTCCAGTGATAGTGGAAGCCGCGCAGATACTCAGTGACGATAATGCACATCGCGCTGACGGTGACCGCCGGTACCGCCAAGGTAACGTCTGAAGGGGCGAGATCTCAACCCGAAATCGCTTGATGATCTTCAGATCGCACCGCGGCTGTTGTTCGACTGCCATTTTGAAGGACCAAAACATCAGCAATGCGCCTGAGGACAATGCAATAGGAATTCGAGGCGTTTATTGGCGACAAGGGTACGAAAAAAATGGGAACTTTTCGCCGCCTGAAGCGGAACAGGAACTTTAATTCCCTGTTATCGAAGAATAATTCCCTGATATTTTGCGCGTTGTTGGTTCGAAGAATGAACTCTAAGAGCACTAATTTGTGCTGCATACCGCTCGAAGCCGAGTCTGGAAGGAAGCGAAAATCACAAAATTCCCAGTAAAATTCCCTGTTCGCAGGGATTTTCAGTCGAGAGAGCGGTTCGCTCAAGACTCGCACCACCGCCAGCATTGCATGCAGCGGCCGCTCGCTGGTTGCTCGCACATCGACTCAATTAAATCGACGACTTGAAGAGACCGCTCACGGCAGGCTCTTGTTTCCGGGCAAACTTGCGTGCTTTTGGAAAGAGGCCTGAGAGCATTCTGCAACGCGTGCCGGATTCTCGCGTATTCAATGCGTTTCGATGCCCAACACCTTATCGCCATTCAATTGCTTGAAGGCGGCCGCAGCTTCTCGATGCCCAATCTCGGCATCATGCAGCAGCTCT
>JASHSG010000087.1 GCA_030040935.1 Acidobacteriaceae bacterium
AGCACGGCTTCAAACGGAGCTTCGTCGATCACCGGCGCTGGCGCCAATGTCGGCAGCAACAACACGACCGCGCGGAATCTGTTCACCGAAGACGATCACATTTACTGGTCGAAGGGGCGCAATCAGATCGAGGCGGGCGTCTGGCTGCAGCGGGTTCAGGCCAACGACCTGCTCGCGCAGGATCAGTATGGCCAGGCCTCATTCTCCACCGAAACCACGTTCCTGCAAGGCACTGTGGCCACGTTCACCCTCGTTCCCGCGCCCACCGAGCTCGGCTGGCGCTCGCTCCTCGGTGCGGCGTTCTTTGAAGACACCATTAAAGTCACGCCGCGCCTCGAAGTGCGCGCAGGCTTCCGCTCCGAGTCAACCGATGGATGGAATGAATCGCAGAATCGCGCCTCGAACTACGCCATCGTCAACGGCGTTCTGCAAACTACCCCACTCGTAGGCAGCGCAGCGCTCTGGACCAACCGCGCCGAGTTCCTGCCCAATCCACGCCTGGGCTTTGCCTGGGATGTTCGCGGCGACGGCAAAACCGCCGTGCGCGGCGGAATCGGCCTCTATCATGGCCTGCTCGATACGCTCGATTACCGTCTTGATCAGACCGCGCCTTACAACACGGCGGAATCCATCAAGACGATCGCTGTATCCAGTTTGAATTTCACGCCCGGCGTGCCGCCTCCTGCCACCGCCAAGGTTTCGCCGAGCAATGTGCAGCCCAACATCTCAACGCCCGCTGTCATCACCTGGAGCCTGCGCATCGAACAACAGGTAGCGCCGGCAACATCGTTGACGCTCGGCTATGTAGGCTTCCACGCCTATCATCAAATCCTCTCTGAAGACATGAACGAGCCCACGCCGGTCTACTCCTCGACTGGTCAGGTCTACTACCCCTCGACCACTGACGCGAATCCGAACCTTGCCAACTCAACTTCGTGGGTTTCACAAGGCACCGGCCTGTATAACGCGCTCGAGGTCGACGCGCGGCACACTTACGCCAGCGGCTTCCAGCTTCGCGGCAACTATACGTGGTCGAAGAACCTTGACGACGGCTCGGCATGGAACACCAGCGTAAGCGGCAACACGCCTGCGTTCGTTGAGTTTCCGCTTGACCCCAGGCTGGATTGGGGTCTGGCCGCAACCGATGTCCGCCAGTCAGCCTCGATCAATGGCAGCTACGATCTGCCCTTTGGGCCCGGCCGGCACTTCCTGAACCAGCCGGGACCCGCAGGCCTTGTCGCCGGCGGATGGACCGCGAGCGCCATCGTCGCCATTCAGACCGGATTCCCGTTCTCGCCCCAGCTCGGCTACAACCCTCCGGGCAACGGCGATTCGCGCAACCCCATCCGCCCGAACTGGAACCCAACGTTCACAGGCAACCTCTACCCGCACACGGTAACCGAATACTTCAATCCCAACGCCTTCATCCAGCCCACGGTCTCGATCCCCAACGGCACTGGAGGCAACACCATCTATGGCACCTACGGCAACGTACAGCGCGACTCGCTGACCGGCCCCGGCCTTTCCGAACTGGATTTCTCCGCGGTCAAGGACTCGCACATCGCCGAGCGCCTCGACCTGCAGTTCCGTGCCGAGTTCTTCAACATTCTTAACCACACCAACTTCCTCACGCCAAACGAGGTGGTCTACTCCGCGGCTCCAGCTGTCACAACCTCCGGCGGCGTACAAACTGTCGTCCCCTCGGCGGTGTCGCCTACTGCCGGCGTTGTAACAGCCACTTCAACCACCTCGCGCCAGATCCAGTTCGGCGTCAAACTGCACTTCTGACCGATCCAATTGAACCTTGGGGATCCCATGTCCCGAATCCGGGGCATGGGATCCCCTGAACGCCGCCCGTCCTCGCTTTGCCAGGTCGACGCGCCGTCCTTCCCTCGCCCCTTGTTCCCTTGCCCAATCGTTTTCCGCGTCCAAATGAGATCATCGAGAGGCGGTTATCCTGGGCCTGGAGGTCGATCGGAAATGCGGGAAATGATTACATTTATCTTTGGGCTGGCCCTGCTGGGCAACGCGGCCCTTTTCGTGCCTCAGGCGCTCGCCGTCTGGCGCAAAAAGAGTGATGAGGGCATTTCGCTCATCACCTTCGGCGGCTTCTGCATTCTGCAGGTCATCGGGGTTATCCACGGCGTCTACGAGCGCGATGACTCTCTCATCATTGGCCTCGGCGCCAGTTTTCTCACCTGCGGGACGGTGACCCTCCTCACCATCATCTATCGCCTCCGCCGCCTGCGTTCCCAGCCGGTTTGAAGGCAATGGGCTTCAGCCCACAAGCCAGGCCTGCCGCCAACCCGGGCCACTAAATTCCCATCTCTCTTGGAAGCCATGTGATTCCCATCACATCCCCGCTGTGGAAGGATCTGTACGACAGTTGTGTGCAGACCGGGGTATACTGCTCTTCCCCGGCGAGAACGCCGCCACGGACGGAAGCAGTTCCAGGCTGCGCCCGGCCAAATGGCCAGAAGGAGGTCCTGATGCGCATCAACGACAACATTGGAGCAATCCTCAAATACAAAGGCGCAGTCAAGGTCCTGTCCATCGCCCCCGAGCAATCGGTGCACGAAGCCCTCTCTCTGATGGACAAGCACGATATCGGCGCGTTGATGGTCATGTCCGGTCCGCGCTTGCTCGGCATCTTCTCCGAGCGTGACTACGCCCGCAAAGGAATCCTCCGTGGCCATCACTCCCGCGAGACTCAGGTGCAGGAGATCATGACCAGCCCTGTCCGCTCTGTCACCCCGCTGCATACGGTTGACGAGTGCATGACCGTCATGACCGACCATCACATCCGCCATCTCCCGGTGCTCGATGGCGACACGGTCGTCGGCATCGTCTCCATCGGCGACCTCGTCAAGTGGGTCATCTCCGGACAGGAGCACGCCATCCAGGCGCTCGAGGGCTACATCACCGGCGCCTATCCCGGATAAACGTGTATCGGAAAATCGCGCATGTGCCGCAACATTAAAATGCTTTTCAACTTCGATCCGCCGGTGACGGACGCCGAAGTGCGCGCCTCATCGCTGCAATATGTCCGCAAGGTAAGCGGCTTCAACAAGCCATCCAAGGCAAACGAAGATGCATTCAACGCCGCGGTCGACGAGATCGCCGCCGCATCGATGCGCTTGCTCAGCCGCCTTGAGACACAGGCGCCGCCGCGCAACAGGGAAGAGGAAGCGGCGAAGGCGAAACTACGAAGCATCGCCCGGTTCGGATCGTGAGACATCAAAACACGGAAGAAATTCTTTCGCTTGTCATCCTGAGCGGAGTTTGGCGCATCCAGCGCCGAACGAAGTCGAAGGATCTGCGGTTGTCTTTGGTGTCTATCCCAGAAAAATCCCCGCAATCGACGCCGAGATCAAATTCGCCATGGTTCCCGCCAGCATCGCCCGCACGCCCAGCCGCGCCAAATCGTTTCGCCGCTCCGGAACCAGCGCGCCAATGCCGCCGATCTGCATCCCGATCGATCCCAGATTCGCGAACCCGCACAGCGCAAAAGTTGCAATCGTAAACGACCGCGGCAACAGCGTCGCCTTCTCCGCGCCCAGCGAAATATAGGCGACCACCTCGTTCAACGCCATGCGCGTGCCCAGCAGGTTGCCGATTGCAGCGCAATCCTTCCACGGCACGCCGATCAGCCATGCCACCGGCGCGCCCACGAACCCGAGAATCTGTCCCAGGCTCGATGGGAACCAACCCATGTGACCGAGCCCGTGAACCCAGCCCAGTGTCATGTCCAGCAATGCCACCAACGCCAGAAAACTCACCAGCATGATCGCCACGTTCATCGCCAGCTTGCCGCCGTCGATCGTGCCGCGCGCAATCGACCCGATGAAATTCTCGTCCGCGTGCATCTCGTCCCTGGGGATCACGACTTTGCCTTCCGTGGCCGGCACTTCGGTCTCCGGGACCAGCATCTTGGCCATAAGAATTGTTCCCGGCGACGTCATGATCACCGCCGACAGCAAATGCCGCGCCTCCACGCCCTGCGCGATATACATGGCCATGATGCCGCCCGAAACGTGCGCCATCCCGCTGGTCATGATCGTCATCAATTCACTCCTCGTCGCCTTCGACAAAAACGGCCGTATCGTCAGCGGCGCCTCTGTCTGTCCCATGAAAATCGACGCCGCCACGTTCATGCTCTCCGCCCCGGAAATGCGCATCGTCTTGAGCATGATCCACGCCATCACGCGAATGATCCGCTGCATGACCCCGATGTGATAGAGCACGGCAAAGAACGCAGAGATGAAGATGATTGTCGGAAGGACCTGGAAAGCAAAGATCGCGCCCTGGCTGGCCGTGTGTCCCGGAACCTGACCCAGCAGCTGCCCGAACGCGCCCGAGCCGGGAAGACCAAGTTGCCCGAATAACACCTGCGTCCCCGCAAACGTGGCCGACAGCATATTGGTCACCACGCCGCCCGCCCAGTTCATCACGATCTGCCCGACGCTGAATCGCAGCACCAGGAAGGCAAACGTAATCTGCAGCCCCAGCCCCCACGCGATCGTGCGCCAGCGGATGTGTCTGCGATCAGTCGAGAAAAGCCATGCGGCCGCCAATACCGCGACAATTCCCAGCACGCCAGTGAATCGACCCAATGCGTTCGCCTCCCGAATAGTGTTTTAGGCCGGTATTCGAATAAGTTACAGCATTGCCATCCAAATCTCTCCGGAATTCATTTGACTGGCCGCG
>JASHSG010000088.1 GCA_030040935.1 Acidobacteriaceae bacterium
GAGAATTGTCTTATGGCCGAAATCGAAGACGAAAACCTGCAGCAGCAGTTTGGCAGCGACAACTACACGGGAATCTGCCCTGAGGCGTGGCAAGCCATGGAGGCCGCCAACCGCGGTCATGCCGCTTCGTACGGCGACGATCCATGGACTGCCCGAGCAGCCGACGCTTTTCGCAATCTTTTTGAAACCGAATGTGAAGTGTACTTCGTTTTCAACGGCACCGCGGCCAATTCGCTGGCGCTCGCCTCGCTCTGCCAGTCCTATCACAGCGTGATCTGCTCCGATCAGTCGCATATAGAGACCGACGAGTGCGGCGCTCCGGAGTTCTTCTCAAACGGCTCGAAACTGCTGGTGGCGTCGAGCCCGGAGGGAAAACTCACGCCGAGCGCGATTCGCGAGCTCGCAACCAAGCGCAGCGACATCCACTACCCCAAGCCGCGCGTGGTTTCGATCACGCAATCGACCGAAACCGGCCGCGTCTACTCGCTCACCGAGCTCGGCTCCATATCTGCGGAATGCCGTTCGCGCGGCCTTTTGCTGCACATGGACGGAGCGCGTTTCGCCAACGCCTGCGCCAGCCTCGGCTGCTCGCCCGCGGAGATGACGTGGAAGAACGGCGTCGACGTGCTGTGCTTTGGAGGAGCCAAAAACGGCATGGCCATGGGAGAAGCGGTGCTTTTCTTCGATCGCTTTCTGGCCACCGACTTCGACTACCGGTGCAAGCAAGCCGGTCAACTGGCTTCGAAGATGCGCTTCCTTTCAGCGCCGTGGGTGGGCATGCTCGAGACCGGAGCCTGGCTGCGCAACGCCGAGCATGCCAACCGCTGCGCGCGCCAGTTTGCTGAGCGAATTGCGGGAATTCCCGGCGTGCGGCTGGCGCAGCCGGTTGAAGCGAATGCCGTTTTTCTCCTGACTTCGGAAGGAATCCTGGACAAGCTGAGGAGGCGCGGATGGAGCTTCTACACCTTCATCGGCGGGGCGGCGCGCTTCATGTTCGCCTGGGACTCGGACCCGGCCCGCATTGACACACTGACCCGCGAACTGCGCGAGTGCGCGGCTGCGGCTTAACAATGCGGACAGGCCGCGGGGTTGGCCAGCCGAGGGATTCCCTATGCTTCCGGCCGCTCCCATTGGCCGGATATTGCCGAGCGGAAGATGGCATCGATCACGGCCATATTGCCGATCGAGTCTTCGAGCGGCACGGGAACCTCGGTGTTGTCGCGCACGGCGCGCGCGAATGCGTCGCCCTGCAGCGTGTACTGGTCCGCGGCGGCGAAGGTTTCCGTCGTAATGCCGCTGAAAGTCAGGTCGCCGGTTGCGTCGATCAATATCCGTGCCGGCCGGTCGGGGAACGTGTTGAAGGGGATCTCCAATTCGATCCGCCCGTTGGTGCCGATGAAGTGAACCCGTTGGTAGCCGATCGTCTGCGTGCTGCACGTTAAAATCGCATGACCCGGTCCTGAATCGCCGGTTCCAAAGTCGAGAATCGCCGACGCCAGCCGGTCGGTTTTCATTTGTTTGTCACGATCGATCAGCGCAACCACGCGCCTGGGCTCGCGGCCAAAGCCGTATCGCGCCGCCTGAATGCAATAGCAGCCGATGTCGTAGACGCCCCCGCCACCCGTCTCCACCTTGTTGCGGATGTTGCCGGGGTTCACATTGAAGTAGCTGAAGTGGGCATTTACCGCGCGCAGTTCTCCAATGCGGCCTTGGCCAAGAAGCTCGCGCACGCGCAGCCATTGCGCCGCGCTGCGGATCATGAAGGCTTCGCAGATCTTCACGCCCGTGCGCGCACGAACCTGGAGCAGCGTTTTCGCTTCTGCGGCCGTCATGCTCAGCGGCTTTTCGCACAGCACATGCTTGCCGGCTTCGGCGGCCTTCGCGGTCCATGGAACGTGCAGCGGATTGGGCAGCGGATTGTAGATGGCATCGACGCTGGGATCGGCGAGGAGTTCCTCGTAGGAGCCATAGGCCGTGGGAATGCCGAGTTTCTTCGCGGCTTCGCGCGCGGTCGCCAGATTGCGCGATGCAATCGAGACAACGGTGGTGAACTCACCCTGCTGCATGGCAGGAATCACTTTTTTGAGGCCGATGTTGGCGGTGCTAAGCACGCCGAATCTGAGCTTCGCAGGCATACGGGCATGATATCGCCGCCCGCCAAGTACGCAAGTCAGGCGTATGCAATCGCCATCTCAACTGCTTCGGCGGCGTTGGCAGCCACGCGCACCAGAGCGCGATTCCTCGCCTCGATAAAACCGGCGTCGATCGCGGCGTCGATAAAGGCCAGCAGGGGGTTCCAATAATTCAGCGTGTTGATCAGGATGCAGGGCTTGGCATGGAGGCCGATCTGCGCCCATGTGATGGCCTCAAGCAATTCGTCGAGCGTGCCGTAGCCGCCCGGCAGCGCGAGGATTGCGCCCGAAAGCTCGTGAATGCGCGCCTTGCGCTCGTGCATGGTCGAAACGAGCTCAAGCGAGGTCAGGCCTGTGTGAGCAATTTCGCGGCCGCTCAGCGCCTCAGGAAGAACGCCAATGACTTCTGCGCCAGCGGCCAGCGCCGCATCGGCCACCGCACCCATCAGGCCACGACAGGCTCCGCCATATACCAATCCGAGGCCGGCATTGGCGATCGCTTTGCCGAGTGCTGCGGCTTCCGAGCGAAAGGCTGGATCGCTTCCGAAGGCCGACCCACAGAAAACGGCGACGCGAAGAAGTGGCCGGGGAGCACTGGTCATTGTTCTTTCAGAATACCCGGCGAGAAAGCGCCACCTGGCTCTTTTCAGGAGCGAACCTTTGTGTCATGCTTACTGCCATGGGAAACAAAGACAAAGGCGGACGAGAAGCGAAGAAGGCTCCCAAGCCGAAGCCGAAACCGGAACCCGGGCGCAGACGCGAGATCTTTACGCCGCCTCCGCCGCCGAAATAGCGGCCGGCTGCGAAAATTGATTCGCGCTCCGGCTGAAGAGCCGGCGCGAGGAGCGCGCGCAAGCGCCACGTCCAATTGGCTCGCGGGTTATTTGCCGGCGGGCGGCAGGAAACGCGGCCCAGATCGTATATTCACCATGCAAAAGGCCATCCCGACGGGATGGCCTTTTGCTTTCAATCAGTGAACCGCACTCAGGGCTGCGTGGGCACGGCTGGGATACCCTCTGAGCGCGCCTGCGCCTTTTCTGCCAGAACCTTGTGCGCGTTGTCCTCCAAGGCCTGGGCTTCGGGCATGTAGCTGAGCGCTTTTTGGACCATCGGATCCCAATCTGCGATCACCCGCAGGCCCGTGAGCTGGCCGAATTGAATGGTGAAAACGTCTCTCTTAATCTGCGCCTTCACCCAGTCGGAGACACCGTTGATGTCGGCGTCGGTCCAGTCAATATCCTGGCTGGTGAGATATTTCTTGAAATCATTGAGAACGGCCTCGTCGACCTGGAAATTTTTGTCGACCGTGTGCGTGGCGACGTAAACAGGCGCGAAGTGAAAGAAGACGTCTTTGTAGGCGAGCTCGTCCTGGAAGCGGTTGGTGGTCGGCGCCTCGATTTTTTCGTCAGGCGTGATGCCGCCGCCGCCATAGACGGTGCGGCCGGAGTCAGTGAGCTTGACCTCGCGGCTGGAAGAATCGGGATTAGGCCCCGCGCCGGCGTGGTTGTAATAGTCATACAGAGAAACGCCCGCATAGTTGCGCTGAATCAGGCGGCCGGACGGAGTGTAGTAGTGATAGGTGGTCAGGGCAAGGCCGGAGTCCTCGCTGAGGTTGTAGACAGTTTGCACCAGCCCCTTGCCGAATGTGGTTTCGCCTACGATCAGAGCACGGTCGTGGTCCTGGAGCGCGCCGGAGACAATTTCCGCGGCGGAGGCAGTGTCGCGATTTACGAGCACGACAATGGGGAAGGTCTTGCCGTCGTTGCCGTGAGTCGCGACGTAGTTCTGATCGGAGTAGGCCCGACCGCGCTGGGAAACGATGGTTTGTCCCTTGGCGAGCAGGTGGTCGCAGACATCGACGGCCTGACTCAGGAGGCCGCCGGGATTCTCACGCAGATCGAGAACCAGACCTTTGAGGTCGCCGAAGCCGTTAATGGCGTCTTCCATCTCCTGGCCGGTGGTCTCCTGAAATTGAGTCAGGTGGATATAACCGATACCGGGACGAATCTCAAACTTGAGGTCGATGGAGGGGTGAGGAATCTCGTCGCGAATGAGGTCGAAGGTGAGCGACTTGGGCTGGCCATAACGAACCATCGTGACCTGGACGTGCGTGCCCTTGGGCCCTTTGAGCGCCTTCGCCACCTGGTCGGATGTCCAGCCGTCGGTGGACTTACCGTCAACGGCGACTACTTCGTCGCCGGGATGAATGCCGGCGCGAAACGAGGGCGTGTCTTCGTAAGGAGTGACAACGTAAACGTTGCTCTTGCCGTTGCTGTCATTTTGCTGCTGGATCACCATGCCGACGCCGTAATAGTGACCGGTCTGATCTTCGCGCAGCCGAGCGTAGGCTTTGGGATCGTAGAAATGGGAGTGGGGATCGAGAACCTGCAGCATGCCGGGGATGGCGCCGTCGTAAATGATGTCGTCGGCTTTGTCGGAGGTGATGGGCTCGGCGTAGTTCTGCTCCACGACCGCGTAGACATCGGTAAATTGCTTCAGGCTGTCGCGGAGCTGGCTTTCGTCCTGGGAAGATTGGGCGCCCACGCGGCGCTCGAGCACAGTGCCTGCCACTGCGCAAACGGTAAAGAAGAGAACCACGGCAAAAAGCGCGCGGCGAGCACGGAAATTCATGGACAAACCGAACCTCCAGACGGCGCATGCGGCAGACGCCAGAGCGGACTGCCCATCTCCTGCGGGCGAATCGAGCCTGCACTGGATTTCCGCCCGATAAAGCTTGACCTTGCCCAGTACCGGCAAGGCCAAGGAGATGGAAGAGCCACTCGCGCTGAGGCCGCGGCCTGTCTCCGGCTAAAGTATAGCACCGCGGCATTTGACGCGCCGGGGACGCGGCGGGTAGCGGGGTTACCGAGGTGCGGGTTGCGCGAGCCCGTGCTTCGGGGGGCTCCGGCGCGCGGGCCGGGCTTCGGGGCTTTTCCGTTTTCGCTCTCCCGCCATTTACAATTGCGTCTATGCAGCAGGCACCGGGAAGACACAGGGCAGGCACAAGGCCGGATGTTAGTCACATGAATTTGAGGCGTCTTTGGGGATTTGCGGCCCTTGCGTTCACCGCGGCGGTGTTAGCGAGTCCGGGCCCTGCGCGGAGCCAGGCGAACGAACCTGAGAGCCCTTACGGCGGCTCGGTCGTCGAGGATATCATCGCCCGCGTCAATGACCAGATCATCACCAAGTCAGACTACGACCGGGCGCAAGGCGAGCTGGACGAGGAGGCACACCAGCGCGGGGAAACGATGCAGGAAATTGCGGCGGAGCACAAGGATCTGTTGCGCAACCTGATCGATCAGCAGCTTTGGCTGTCGAAGGGCAAGGAGCTCAACATCACCGGCGAGACGGAACTGGTCAAGCGCCTGGACGAGTATCGCAAGCAATACAACCTGGATTCGATCGACGATTTGGAAAAAGCGGCGAAAGAGCAGGGTGTCTCGTTTGAGGACTTCAAGGCCAGTATCCGCAACCAGATCATCACCCAGGAGGTGATGCGGCAGGAAGTTGGCGAGCACATTGAAATGACGCCCGGCGAGGTGGAGCGGTACTACGAGGAGCACAAGCAGGACTACGTGCAACCGGAGGGCGTGCGGTTAAGTGAAATTCTGATTTCGACGGGGCCGGCGGGAAGCGACGATCCTGCCAAGGTCGCGGCAGCCAAAGCGAAGGCCGACGATATCGAGGCTCGACTGCATGCGGGCGGAGATTTTGCGCAGTTGGCGCGGAGCTTCAGCGACGGCTCGACCGCAGCGGAGGGCGGCGATTTGGGGCAATACAAACGGGGCCAGCTCCCCAAGGTGCTTGAAGATAAGACATTCGATCTCCAGTCGGGCCAATACACCGATCCCATTCTTACGCGCCAGGGCTACATCATCCTGAAAGTTGTGCAGCATCAGCCGGGCGGACCGCGGCCGTTCAAGGACGTTGAGGACCAGGTCGAACAGGCGTATTACATGAGCCAGATGGATCCCGCCATTCGCGACTATCTGAACAAGATGAGGGATGAAGCCTTCATTCAGATCAAGCAGGGATATGTAGACACCGGCGCGACGGCCGGGGAATTGCATTCGAGCATCAGCTTCAGCGCCTACGTTCCCCCGGCACCGAAGAAGAAGGGCAAGGTGGAGCGGACGCGGTTCCGCGAGAGCACTCACAGTTTCCGCGAGAGATCGGGCAAGGCGGGATCGCCGGCTGATGCCGCTAACCAGGCGCAAACCAGCGCGCCGCCGGCCGCAACCGCATCCACGAAGAAGAAGAAGGGGAACAAGAAGGAACAGGCATCGACGGAAAAGCCGGGCAAGAAGGAAAAGATTCGCTTCGGGCAGGCGCCACGAGAGACGCTGCCGTCCGCGGCCTCAAACTCGGCCACTGAGAACGCGGGCGCGCTGCCTGAGACGGCTTCGAACGCAGACCAGCCTGCAAATCCGCTGGAGCCGACGGCGCCCACGCAAAAGACACGGTTTAGTGAACGCGCACGCGCGGCGAAGAACCCGAAGGCAAAAGGCGCCGCGGGAGCGGAAGGATCGACCGGGCCGGCGCCGCCAGATGCGGCGGAAGTTGCCGACCAGCAGACGCAGTCGGCTCCTCTAGGACTATCCGGGGATACGTCGACGAAGAAGAAGAAAAAGGCGGCGAGCGCGGCGGCGGAAAAAACCCGTCTTGCGAACAAGAAGAAAAGCGAAGAAGCATCGCAGCCGAAACCGGTGCAACAACCAACGCCCATCCCTCCCGTCGCTGGAGCTCCGGCTCCCTCGGACCATCCGGAAGAGCCGCAACCGCAGCAATAGAACCTTCAATGAGCCCGCAGGCTGAGCCGGCTCGCCTGGCGAACCCGGGAATTGCTCACGGGCCCGCATTGTCTTTCGCGTGCATCGCTCATCTTGATTCGCGGCGCGCCTTTGGCAGGAGCGCGAAATTGCGTTAATCTTTTCGGCAGAATGAAAGACATTTATATTGCCGATCTGATGGGCTTTGACGAGGGTAAAGGTTTCGATAGTTTTTTTCTCGTTCTGGCCAAGCAACAACGGACCACAAGGCAGAACAAGCCGTACCTCAACCTGACGCTGGGCGATAAGTCGGGGCAAATCGAGGGGCGCGTGTGGGAGCCCGGCGATCCGCGGATCGCAAAGGTGTTTGAACGCGGTGACTTGGTCAAGGTGCGGGGAAGCGTCTCCCGTTTTGATGACCGCGCGCAGGTAAAAGTGGATCAGCTTCGGCTTGCGCTGGCAGGCGAGGCGGACAAAACGGATATGCTGCCCGCGACGAGCCGCGATATCGGCGAGTTGTGGGAGGCGCTCGAAGCCGGCATCGCAAGCCTGACCGATCCCGACCTGAAGCGGCTGGTCGAAGCCGTGTTCGCCGATCGGGCAGTTACGCAGGCCTTTCGCGAGGCTCCGGCGGCGCGACAACTGCATCATGCGTGGCTCGGGGGCCTTCTGGAGCACGTGGTCAGCCTTCTCGGTCTCGCCGATCGCGTAGCCGCTCAATACCCGATGCTCGATCGCGACCTGCTCGTCACGGGAGTGATCCTGCACGACATCGGAAAGATCCGCGAGCTGAGCTGGGACACAGGATTCGACTACACGGTGGAAGGCGTCTTGCTCGGCCACATCCAGATGGGCGTCGAGCTCGTGGAGAAGACGATTGCCGGGCTACCAGGCTTTCCCGGCCGGCTGCGCACTCTGGTCCTGCACATGATTCTGTCGCATCACGGCAAGATGGAGTTCGGCTCGCCCAAGCTGCCCATGATTCCCGAAGCCCTGGTGCTGAACTTTGTCGACGATCTGGACGCGAAGATGCAGGCTATGGCGAGCGAATTCGAGCGATCGGCGCGCGAGGGCCGGGCCCCGGACGAGTTGACCGGCAAGGTGTGGGCGCTCGATCAGCGGCAATTGCTGAACACCAAGGCGTGGCTCGAAGGGGCAACGCCCGAAAAAAGTGAATAAAAGCTTAATGCGCGCTCTCTAAAGCGCGTGCTAGAATTCCCTCCGATTTAACGGGACCTCTCGGAATAGGGCGCAATTCGTGTGCCCATCCGAGTCGAAATCGCTTCCCCTCCCAATTCTGAAGGAGAACAGTTCATGCCCGACTCGATTATCCCTGACAAGACAGGAAATCCGGCGCCGCTCGGCCTGATGGGCTTCGGAATGACCACGGTTCTGCTGAATCTGCACAACGCAGGATTCATTGCCCTGGATACGATGATTTTGTCCATGGGGATCTTTTACGGCGGGCTGGCGCAAGTCGTAGCCGGCATCATGGAATGGAAGAAAGGCAACACCTTCGCCGCGACCGCGTTCATCAGCTACGGAATGTTCTGGCTCACGCTCGTGGCTCTGATTGCTCTGCCGCACGCGGGGCTCGGACTGACGGGGCCTTCGGGCTATTCAATCCCCGCCTACCTTGCCGCCTGGGGCGTATTCACTTTCGTTCTGTTCCTGGGAACCTTGCGCTTGAATCGTGCGCTGCAGGTTGTCTTCGCAACCCTGACCATTTTGTTCTTTATGCTGGCGGCGGGCGAAGTTGCGGGAAGCGCGGCGGTAACGAAGGCTGCGGGCTGGGTGGGCCTCGTCTGCGGCGCGTCGGCCATGTACACCGGCCTGGCGCAGGTGCTGAACGAGGTGAATGGAAAGACCGTGTGGCCGCTGGGGCCGGTTGCGCGCTCATAGCGAGGCAGGGCCGATCGCCTCACGATAAAAACCAGTCCCACTGCTCTTTTGTGAGCGGCACGATTGAAAGCCGTCCAATCAGCAACAGCGGCGAGCGTGCAAAGAGCCTTTCCGCTTTGATCTCGGCGAGCGTCTTCGGTTGCTTCAGCGGCTTGCCGGCCTTGACGCGAACGATGGGTACCTTGGGATCCGTAGAATCGACGCTGATGACTGTGCCGGTGCCGACCGCCATGCGTTCGTTGCCGGTATGGTAGAAGATCCACTTGGTTCCGGGCTTCATTTCGCGCAGGTTTTTCACGGCCGCCGGCGCGGTCACGCCGTCCCAGACCGTCTCCCCATCGCGCAGGAAGTCGTCGAAGGAATATGCATCGGGCTCGGACTTGAAGAGGAAGTGCGTCATGGCAGGTGTCAGGTTTCAGGGACGTCAGTCCCTGCCCTTTTTCCGGATCTCGATGTTCAGGCGCTTGATCTTCTG
>JASHSG010000089.1 GCA_030040935.1 Acidobacteriaceae bacterium
CGTCTTTGTTACGCGTAGCTTGCGCCTCCCACTCTTGCAATCGGCGCTCAATGCGCTGCGTCTCGGACTCCATTTGCCCCAACGCTGCAGCGAGGTTGGCGGCTTCACTCTCTGACCGCCGCCTATTCTGGCCGGACGCCTCGAGCCGTGTCGTCAGCTCATCTATCGCTTGCGTGAGTGCCTCAACCTCCTTGTCGGCATGCGCGCGCTCCATCTCGACCTTTTCCAGCTTTCCCTCGGTTTCGCGCAATTCGCGTTTCCAGGCTAGCGGCCCCTCTGTCGCTAGATTGCCTCCGGTCACCGTCGAACTATGAAAGCACTCGCCATCCGGCGTCAGAAAATATGCATAGTTGTAGCGCAATGCCAGCCGCTGAGCGTCTATCGCGTTCTCCGCCAGATAGCCGTGCTGCAGCTTCGGCAATAGACCTTCGAGTGATCGGCCGAACCCGTTTAGCACATTGATAGCCCCGCGCAAAGGAGTCAAACCAGGCTCCTTCACCGACCCCTCTCCCGTCTCGAACAATTCTTCCTGCAAGTCTGAGTGCACAAGGAACGTGGCCCTTCCATCGTTGGCGTTGAGGACGCGCACGCCCTCTGCCGCCGCACCCCAGCTCTTGACCACTACGTAGCTCAATTCTTCCCGTAGAAAGTCGTCAACGATGGCTTCGTGTTCACTGCTCACCTCCAAAAAGTCCGCCAGCGTACCCATCGGCGAAGTTGTTGGACCGAGTGCACCCGGCCTCAGCAGCTTTCGCACTGAATCCGTGGCGTAACCGTGATTACGGATCAGCACGTTCAACGAGTCCCGTCGACCCTCAACAATCGCCTGCTCGGCGCGCAATTGGTTCGCGATTGTTCGCCGCGCGCGTTCCTCTGCGCGCTTCATCTGAATTGTCTCGCAGAACGCGGCCATCTCTAGTTCTAACCGCTTTAAGGTTGCATCAACCGCTTCAAATCGAATACTCGACGCTGCGGTCTGTCTGCCCAAATGTGCTTGTTCGCCGCGCGCCTGTTTCATTTCCGTTTCAAGGCGCTCCTTTTCACGCTCCAGGGCAGCTTGCCTCTCTTCGCCCTGCGCAATATCGTTGCGTGCAGTGCTTAGAAGTGTGAGCAAATCCAGTGTGTGGTGCCGACTGGCTTCCAATTCGCGCTCCACCGTATGCACTTGAACCACCGCACCCTGTGCTTCCTGTTGGCACACCTCCACTTTTCGATGGGATTTGACCGCCTCGTCGGCTACCGTTTCAAGGAAACTGCGCTGCTGCGCCCGCTCCTCTTCAACTCCGGCCATTTGATTACGCAGTAGTTCAAGCTCCACTTCCAGCGCAGAAATCCGCGCACTCAGCTCGCTCACGTGCTCGGTATTGCTTTGCTCGCAGGCCGTGAGCCGCTCCAAATTCACCGCCATCTCACTGAGACGTTGCTGTGTTTCTTGGGCATTACGGTCTAACTCGTAACCGCGCTCTGTCAGAGCATGCTGATTCGTCTCCTGCTGCGCAATTACCTCAGCGAAACTGTTGATCCTTCCTGCCAGTTCTGCGATCTCCTCGTCAAGATGCGACCGGTCGGCATCCATCAACGCGATCTGACTGGCTAACACCACTCGCAATCGTCCGCGCAACTCTTCGCGCACTGCTACAAATCGCTCTGCTTTGGCTGCCTGACGCTTCAGGTTGTTCATCTGTCGTGAGACTTCCTCAAATATCTCGTCTATGCGAGCTAGGTTCTGTTTGGCGCTCTCCAAGCGCAGTTCTGCCAACCTCTTTTTGGTTTTGAACCGCGTCACGCCAGCCGCTTCTTCTATGACAGCGCGTCTTTCAGCGGGGTTGGAACTCAGAAGCTGCCCAACCTGTTCCTGCGCGATAATCGCGTAGCTGTCGGGGCCAAGCCCGGTTCCCATAAAGATGTCTTGAATATCGCGTAGCCGAGTCAATTCTCCATTGAGCAGATATTCGCTTTCACCTGTACGAAATAGTCGTCGCGTAACGACAATCTCACCTCTTTGAGCTGTTGTCTGAATTTTGCGGCGACGGATCTTCAAAAGGACTGGCTGCAGGGTATTCTGCTGATCATTCGTGGAAGGGTACTTTGGTTCCTTTCCGTCGATTGCCTGGCCGGGTTGGGAGGCGGTGATCTCTTCAGCCTCGGCGGCTGGCGCGAAGAGCACCGGCCCTTCATACGCTTCCGGGTCGAGCATCGTCAGCGTCACCTCAGTCATTCCCAGCGGTTTGCGGTCGCTTGTTCCAGCGAAGATCACGTCGTGCATCCTGGTTCCGCGAAGCGACTTGGCACTCTGCTCGCCAAGGACCCAGCTGACCGCATCGAGGATGTTCGATTTACCGCAGCCGTTTGGACCGACCACAATGGCAACTCCGGTCCCCGGCAGGGCGAGTTCGGTACGATCGCAAAAGCTCTTAAAGCCCATAATGCGAATTTTCTTGAGTCTCAACATTTCCACTCCATCCTGAATGGACCAGCCATGCAATTGCTTAGCACGAAGGAATCGATCCCGGCGTTCGAACGCACGCTCGGATCCGATGTCTACAGTTCGAGCTCTTGGGAGGTGTTCGTTTGAGCAGGAACCAGCCTGACGAATCCTCGCCAGGGGTCATCATCCGCTCATCCGTTACTTATGGACGGAGCAGCAGTTTCGGCGAACCCCTTCGCCGCCCGCTGAATGTATTTCACAGTGAGTCTAGCAGCTGTTGGAAATCAACTACTGTTGAAAATCAGGCTCAAATGTACATCGTTGGTCAACAATGATCGAGACGACACGAGAAAAGCTTGAATCTCGCAAAGTGCGTCAATTCTCTGGCCAAAAAAGCTTTGCAGCGGTACGCAGAGATCGCTCCAATAGTTAGGGCTTCAGCAGCCGGCAAAACCTGTCAGTGGCCGCTACAAGTGCGCGGGTATTAGGCGGGTCAAACGCGCTATGGCCGCTGTCCGGAATAATTACCAGGTCGGCCTCCGGCCAAGCGCGGTGTAGTGTCCAGGCGCTCTCCATGGGGCAGACAACATCATAACGACCTTGCACAATCACGCCGGGGATCGCACGAATACACCCGACATTACGAAGCAATTGATCATCGCTATCGAGAAAACCACTATGAACAAAGTAGTGAGCTTCGATGCGCGCAAAAGCGAGAGCAAATTCGTCCTCTTCGTAGTGGCTCGTGAAGGAGGGGTCCGGAAGGAGCTTTGATGTAGTGCCCTCCCATCTGCTCCAGATCTTCGCTGCGGCCAGCCGCACAGCCGCGTCCTCGCTGGTCAAGCGGCGATAGTAAGCAGCGAGCAGGTCCCCACGCTCGGCATGCGGGATGTGCGCCAGATAAGGCTCCCAGGCATCAGGGTAAAGAATCGAAGCTCCGCGCTGAAAAAACCAGACAATTTCCTGGCGGCGCAACAGGAAGATGCCGCGAAGAATCAACTCGGTGACGCGCTCTGGATGTGACTCCGCGTAGGCGAGCGCCAGCGTTGAACCCCAGGAACCGCCAAAGACCTGCCATTGTCCGATGCCCAGATGCTCGCGCAGCTTCTCGATATCCGCCACCAGGTCCCACGTCGTATTGCCCTCAAGCGACGCGTACGGAGTGCTTTTTCCGCAGCCGCGCTGGTCAAAGCAGACGATACGGTACCTTTCGGGGTGAAAGAAACGGCGCTGTTCCGGATCTGAGCCGCCGCCGGGCCCACCGTGGAGAAACACAACCGGCTTCCCGGAACTGTTGCCGCTCTCTTCGAAATAGAGCTCGTGCACAGCTGAGACCTGAAGTCGTCCTTTGCGATACGGCTCGATCGGTGGATAAAGCCAATTAACCGGATCTTTAGTCGGGGAATTAGGTAATCGCTCATTCTGCATAACGGAAAAGTGTGTTGCGAGGATTCGGCTCAAATTTCTAGTGACCGGTCGCGGGGCTAGTCGGGAGCTAAGAAGTATGCCTTTATGGCACGAGACAAAGATGCACGATCGAGGCACGGTTCGCGATTTTCATACGTAGCCTTCCAGCAAACTTGATTCACCAAATCGCGAGGTTGGCAAGCGCGCAGCTGTTCCTTCAAATTGTCGCGGATGATTCCGATCAACTCGATTAAAACCTCCTGATCAACCTTAAGCCGGCGATCTTGAGCCACTCGGCGGAAAATCTCACAAAATTGTTCATCCGTGACTGTGCCGAGTTTGATCTTCGTCTGAATCCGGCGCAGAAAGGCGCCGTCCAATACCGATCGCGGATCTCTGTTCGACGCAAAGACGACCAGCATCTCAAAGGGAATCTCGATTTTTCTTCCTCCCGCAAGAGTGAGAAACTCAATCCCGCGATCAAGCGGAACAACCCACCGGTTCAAGAGGTCTTCAGGTGCGATCCTCTGCCTGCCGAAGTCATCAATCACCAACACTCCGTTATTTGCTTTCATTTGGGGAGGGCCGTCGTAATAATTCGTAATTGGGTTGAATTGCAGATCCAACATATCGACGGTTAATTCTCCACCCACCGTCACAGTCGGGCGCTTGCAGCGCACCCACCGCTTGTCTCCATTATCGAAATCCGTATCCATGCCTGAACCATGAATCAGCGGATCGTGAACTGTAATGATTTGGCCTGCAACTTCAACCGCAAATGGGATCCATACTTCGTTCTCTGCAAAAACATGCGACATTGCCTCTGCTGCGGCGGTTTTGCCGACCCCTGGCGGGCCGTACAAAAAGACAGCGTTGCCGGAGTTGAGCGCCGTTCCCAACTCCGATAACACCTCATCATCAAAGACAAGATGGGCGAAGGCGCGTTCTACGTCGGCAGGCCGGACCTTTACCATTCTCATACTCTGTTTCCGAACCAGCGCCACATAGCTCGCCAAAGAGACCGGCATCGGACCCGAATATTGGTTTTTCGACAAGAGTTCCAGCGCCCGCGTTCTTCCTTGAGACGAAATCACGATCTCAGGGATCGTTCCTATCATCCCGGTGACTTCACAGAGCTGCTTTGCCCGCAATCGATTAAACAGTTGTTCTGCCGCATCGTAACTGAGCCGACTATGGGTTGAGAGATCGGCAACGGAAAATGGTCCGTGGAGGTAGAGAGTCTTGAGGCCAATTTCTTCGAGAATTGACTCGCGAACGCCGAGTTCCGCAATCGTTTTCGGCTTTTGTTCCGGACCAATAACTGCAGCAGCTCTCAGAATGTCAAACTTTTCAACTGCGGTGTGCATGGTTGCGTCCTTGTTGAGATCCTAACCTTCACTACGTCGACAACTTATATCCTCTCTCGATCGCATCCCACTTGATGCCGACAGATCACTGTTTCAGGGACGCGCTAGCCAAGAAAATACCTCGCTTACTCCCTCCGTCCCATACGATAGTCGAGGTACAAAACGTGGGCCTTGATTTGGTCGCCGACCCGATATCGGGGGAAATGCGCCATCTTCACCATTTGGACAATGGCGCCGGGATTTCCTTTGCTGTTGTCGGTGAATAACCTTAGAACTTCATCGAGGTTGGAAGCCCAGAGTTCTGTTTTCCGAGCCTCCCATCGAGCAAATTCCAGTGCGATCGGAGGACCGAATTCCTTCAGCTCCAATCGCTCCGAGCTTCGTGCACACATGGGCTGAAGTGCGCCGATATCTTCCATATGTGGGCTGCGCGCCGCGAATACAACTGGCGTGCGATCGAAATAGTTCAAGTCTTTAATAAGGCCGGTAACCACCCGGGAAGGGCCGCAAATCTGATCGAGAGCCATGAGAAATGGATGCACGGCTAGCGCTCGCTTAACCACTCCTTTGAGCCCAGTGCTG